>DATEIG010000111.1:0-8426 GCA_035279185.1 Mycobacterium sp. | reverse complement strand
GCCAGATCGCGCGCGTAGAACGCCTGCTCGTAAGTGGCTGGGCGGCCCACTGCGTCGATCACGACGTCGGCGCCGAAACCCCCGGTCAGCTCCTGGACGGCCTCGACCGTGTCCGCCTCGCCTGCGTTCACCGTGTGGGTGGCGCCGAGTTCGCGGGCCCACTGCAGCTTTCGCGCGTCGCGGTCGATCGCGATGATCGTCCTGGCGCCCGCCAGCCTGGCACCCATGATCGCCGCATCACCGACGCCGCCGCAGCCGATGACGGCGACCGAGTCGCCGCGGGAGACGTTGCCGGTGTTCACCGCGGCGCCGAGGCCCGCCATCACACCGCAGCCCAGCAGTCCAACGACGGCGGGGTCCGCGTCAGCGTCGACCTTGGTGCACTGTCCGGCGTGCACGAGCGTCTTCTCGGCGAACGCGCCGATGCCGAGTGCCGGTGTCAGTTCAGTGCCGTCGTCGATCGTCATCTTCTGGGTGGCGTTGAACGTGTCGAAGCAGTACTGCGGGCGGCCGCGCTTGCATGCCCGGCACTGTCCGCAGACCGCCCGCCAGTTCAGGATCACGAAGTCGCCGGCCGCGACGGACGTCACACCCTCGCCGACCTGTTCCACCACACCCGCCGCCTCGTGGCCGAGCAGGAACGGAAACTCGTCGTTGATGCCGCCCTCGCGATAGGTCAGGTCGGTGTGGCAGACGCCGCACGCCTGGACAGCGACGACCACCTCATCGGGCCCAGGGTCGGGGACCGTGATCGTGGTGACCTCGACGGGTGCGCCTTTGGCGCGGGCGATCACACCTCGAACATGCTGTGGCACAGGGGTACTCCTTGATGTCGGTGACGAGTGTGGTTACAGGACGATGCAGAGACGGAACGCGTCGTAGACCGCGGCGTGGATATTGCGGCTCGCGACGGCGTCGCCGATGCGGAACAGCTGGTATCCGCCCTCTGCGTTGCGGACGACCTGCTGCGGGCGCAGGTCGAGCAGGGCCCGCTGGTCGACCTCGCCCAGGTTCGACGAACCGGGCACCAGGTCGAAGTACAGCTCGTCCTGGGGCAGTGTGCCGTGTTCGACAACGACCTGGTCCACCAGACGCTGCCGCGTCACGTGCGCGTATTCGTTGTACAGGTCGACCTCGAGGCGGCCGTCGCGGCGGCGTACGCCGGTCAGTCGCTCGTTGAGCGTCACCCGCACGTCGTGCTCGGCGAAAGCCTTGAAGTAGCCGGGGTAGTTCACACCGCCCACGTCGGGCGCCAGCGTGCGCTCAGGGGTGACGAACTCGACCTCGACACTGCTGCGGGCCACCACCTCGGCGGCGTCCATGCCCGGGTGGCCGCCGTTGTCGTCGTAGAACAGCACCGTGCCGCGCGGGCGGACCGCACCGCAGAGTACATCCCAGGCGTCGGTGACCAATTCCGAGCCCTGGCTGAGGAATTCGGTGTTGGGCAGGCCGCCGGTGGCCACGACCACGATGTCGGGGTTCTCGGCGAGCACCTCGTCGGCCTCGGCGTAGACGTTGGTCCGGATGTCGACGTCGAGAAGCTTGCACTCGGCCAGTCGCCAGTCGACGATGCTGATCAGGTCGCGCCGTCGGGGCGCCGACGAGGCCAACCGGATCTGGCCGCCGGGCGCGTCGGCCGCCTCGAACACGACCACCGTGTGCCCGCGCTCGCCGAGCACCCTCGCCGCCTCCAAACCTGCGGGCCCGCCGCCGATGACCACGGCCTTGCGCGGCGATCCCGTCGCCGCGGGCACGTGGTGCGGCATCCGGTCCTCGCGGCCCGTCGACGCGTTGTGCACGCACTTGGCGTCGCGGGCCTGATAGATCTCATCGAGGCAGTAGCTCGCGCCGACGCACGGCCGGATCCGGTCCTCCTCGCCCGCTTGGAGTTTCGCCACGATGTGTGGATCGGCGATGTGCGCGCGGGTCATGCCGACCAGGTCGATCAGGCCGTCGCGGATCGCATGGCGCGCGGTCGCGACGTCGTTGATGCGTGCGGCGTGCATGACGGGGATCTGCAGCGCCTGCTTCACCTGACCCGCGAACTCGAGGTGCGGTGCGACCGGCGTGCCCATCGGCGGGATCACCCGTGACAGGGCTTCGTCGCTGGCCATGTAGCCCTTGATGACGCTGATGAAGTCGATACCCTCGGCCACCACACGCCTGGCGATCTCCACGCCCTCGTCGTAGCGCAGACCCCCGTCGATGTCCTCGTCGAGCGACATCCGGATGCCGACGGCGAAGTCCGGCCCGGCGGCCTCGCGCACGGCCCGAATCACCCTCAGCGGGAACCGAAGCCGGTCCTCGAGGCTGCCCATCCCGTACTCGTCGTCGCGATGATTCGTCAACGGCGACCAGAACGAGTCGAGCAGATGGGTGTAGGCCTCGAGCTCGATGCCGTCGAGGCCGGCCTCCCGACACCTGGCCGTCGCGTCGGCGTAGGCCTTCACGATGCGGTCCAGGTCCCATTCCTCGGCGATCTTCGGGAACGCGCGGTGGGCGGGCTCGCGGATCGCCGACGGCGCGATGACCGGAAGCCAGTCGCCGTCGTAGTTGCTCGTGCGCCGGCCGAGGTGGGTGATCTGGCACATCACCGCCGCGCCGTTCTCGTGCACCCCGTACGCCAGCTCGCGCAGCCAGGGCACGATCTCGTCCTTGTAGACGTGCAGGTTGCCGAAAGCCGCGGGGCTGTCGGGGGCCACCACGGCGGACCCGCCCATCATGGTCAGGCCGATCCCGCCCTTGGCCTTCTCCTCGTGGTAGAGGCGGTACCGCCGTTTCGGCATGCCGTCCTCGGTGTAGGACGGCTCGTGGGACGTGCTGACGACCCGGTTGCGCAGGGTCATGTTCTTCAGCTCGAACGGCTGCAGAAGCGGATCGATGAGCTGCAGGGTCATGGGAACCGGCCTTCTAACATTTCAGACGTATCATCTAACACGTCAAGATTTTAGTAATGTATGTCACGGAGCGCCGGGGGTCAAGGCTTCACGAGGCGACAGGTTCGCGCTCTTGACCCCGTGACCAGGCTGACCTACCGTTGGGGAACAGACTCATATATCAGATGTCGATTAGTTCGGCTCGGTATTCACCCGGGAGGAGCGTCACCCGCATGACCATCAGCGTGTTCGACCTCTTCTCGGTCGGCATCGGTCCCTCGAGCTCCCACACGGTCGGCCCGATGAGGGCCGCGGCGCGGTTCGTCGACGATCTGACGACCATGGGCGCGTTCGACGACGTCGCCGACCTCCGCGTCGATCTCTACGGTTCGCTCGCGGCGACCGGCGCCGGGCACGGCACCTTCACCGCCGTGCTGCTCGGACTCGAGGGCCACCGACCCGAAGAGATCAGGACCGACGAGATGGAGCGACGCGTCGAGGCGATGCGCGCCACCGGCACCATCGCGTTCGGCGGCGTCCGGGAGATCGCGCTCACCGAACAGGATCTGGTGCTGCGCCCGCTGACGATTCTGCCGTTCCACCCCAACGGCATGACGATCGCCGCGTTCGACGCCGGCGGCCGCGAGCTTCATCGCGAGACCTACTTCTCGGTCGGCGGCGGCTTCGTGGTGACCGAAGCCGAGAGCCAGCAGGGCGCGCCGCGACGCACGAACACCCGATCGCTGGCGTTCGGTTCCGCCAAGGAGATGCTCGAACTCTGCGCCGAGCACGGCTGCAGCATCAGCGACCTGATGCTCGACGTGGAACGCGAAACGCGTCCGATCGCCGAGATCCGCGACGGCCTGCTGCACATTCGCGACGTGATGGTGGAATGCGAGAAGCGTGGGATCAGCCGCGACGGATTCCTGCCCGGTTCACTTCATGTCCGTCGCAGGGCCAAGGACTGGTATGACCGCCTCAACGAGGAGGACCCCGACCGTCGGCCGGAGTTCGCCGAGGACTGGGTGAACCTCGTCGCGCTTGCGGTCAACGAGGAGAACGCTGCCGGCGGGCGCATCGTCACCGCGCCCACCAACGGGGCCGCTGGCATCGTGCCCGCCGTGCTGCACTACGCGACGCACTACACGCAGGCCGGCAGGCGGGATGCGGACGACACCGCGGTGCGGTTCCTGCTGACCGCGGGTGCGATCGGCTCGCTGTACAAGGAGCGGGCGTCGATCTCGGGCGCAGAGGTCGGCTGCCAGGGCGAGGTCGGTTCGGCCGCGTCGATGGCGGCGGGCGGCCTCGCCGAAATCCTCGGCGGCACACCGGAACAGGTGGAGAACGCCGCCGAGATCGCCATGGAGCACAGCCTCGGGCTGACCTGCGACCCGATCGGCGGACTGGTGCAGATCCCGTGCATCGAACGCAACGCGATCTCGGCGGGCAAGGCCATCAACGCCGCCCGGATGGCGCTGCGCGGCGACGGCGCCCACCACGTCACACTCGACCAGGTCATCGAGACGATGCGCACGACCGGCGCCGACATGCATTCCAAGTACAAGGAAACATCGACCGGAGGGCTTGCCGTGAACGTCCCCGTGAACTACGTCGAGTGCTGACGGCCATGTCCGCGCCGGCGACCTCCCACGGACACGAGTGGGACACGACGATGCACCTGGACTGCTACGACCGCAGGATCCTCGCGTTCGTCACCGTCCATGACCCGAAAGTGCCACTGCCCGAGTGGGAATGCCGCACCTGGTTCGGCATCAGCCCGCGTGCGGTGATGCGGCGGTTCAACGCGGTGGTCGACGTGTATGTGTCGCACCACGTTCCGCTCGACGAGGCGGATCGTGAACTGCTCGAGCGTGCGAAGCGACGCCGAACGTCAGGTGAACTGCCTGCTTAACTTCGCGTGCCGGTTGACGTCCTTGTACAGCAGATAGCGGAACCGGCCCGGCCCGCCCGCGTAACAGGCCTGCGGGCAGAAGGCACGAAGCCACATGAAGTCGCCCGCCTGCACCTCGACCCAGTCCTTGTTGAGCAGATACACGGCCTTGCCCTCGAGCACGTAGAGGCCGTGCTCCATGACGTGGGTCTCCGGGAACGGGATCGCGCCGCCAGGTTCGAAGTTGACGATGTTGACGTGCATGTCGTGCCGAACGTCGGCCGGATCGGCGAAGCGCTGCGTGCTCCACCGGCCCTGGGTGCCCGGCATCTCGATGCCTTCGACCTCGACCTCGTTGGTGACGAACGGCTCCGGCACGTCGAGGCCGTCGACCCGCTCGTACGCCTTGCGGATCCAGTGGAAGCGCGCCGTCTCGGCGGTGTTGTTGCGCAGCGTCCAGTCGCAGCCCGGCGGAAGGAATGCGTATCCGCCGGGCGTCAGGTCGTGCTTGTCGCCGCGGATGACGAGCGTGAAGCCGCCCTCGACGACGAACAGCACGCCTTCGGCGCCCGGGTCCAGTTCGGGGCGGTCGCTGCCGCCGCCCGGCGAAACCTCGACGATGTACTGCGAGAACGTCTCCGCGAAACCCGAGAGCGGGCGCGCGATCACCCACAGCCGGGTGTCGTCCCAGAACGGCAGATAGCTGGTGACGATGTCGCGCATCGTGCCCCGCGGCAGCACCGCGTACGCCTCGGTGAACACCGCGCGGTCGGTGGTCAGATCGGTCTGCGGCGGGTGTCCGCCCGTCGGCGCGTAGTACCGTGGCGTGTTGCTCATGCCGCCCCCCTGCTCAACAGCCGGCCCTGCGGCTCGTCCTCGATGTCGATCCTGTTGCCGCGCAACCACGTACCGCGCACCTGCCCGGCCAGCGGTCGGCCGTCGTACGGGGTGATCGCATTCTTGTGGTGCAGTCGGTGCGCGTCGACCACGAACGCGTCATCGGGCGCGAACACGCAGAAGTCGGCGTCGTACCCGACGTCGATGCGGCCCTTGCGGCGCAGCCCCGTCTGCTTCGCAGGCGCCTGACACATCCAGCGGCACACGTCGACGAGCGTGAAGCCGCGTTGGCGAGCCTGGGTCCACACCGCGGACAGGCCGATCTGCAGCGACGAGATACCGCCCCATGCCACGCCGAAGTCACCGATGTCGAGGCACTTCAACTCGACCGTGGACGGCGAGTGGTCGGTCACGACCATGTCGATGACACCGT
Organism: Mycobacterium sp.; assembly: GCA_035279185.1. GTDB lineage: Bacteria > Actinomycetota > Actinomycetes > Mycobacteriales > Mycobacteriaceae > Mycobacterium. The sequence continues at coordinate 2,389 of DATEIG010000111.1, read as the reverse complement.
CGCGCAACCCCTCCCACAGCAGCTCGCGGTTGCCGCCCTCCCGTATCGGCGGGCAGCATTTGTATTGCGTTGCCCCGTCGGGGATCTCTTCGGCGGTGAAGGTCAGGTAGTGCGGGCACGTCTCGGCCGTGATGGCGATGCCGTCACGCCGTGCGGACGCGATCATCGGCAGCGCGTCCGAACTCGACACGTGCAGGATGTGGACACGGCAGCCGGTCCACCTGGCGAGCTCGATGACGTGCGCGATGGCGAGGTTTTCCGCTCCCCTCGGACGGGAGGACAAGAAGTTGGAGTACGTCTCGCCGTGCGCCGTCGGCGCCCGTTCGATGGCGTGGGTGTCCTCGGCGTGCACGATGAGCAGGCCGTCGAACGACGCGATCTCGCGCATCGCCGCCTCGAGCTGTTCGGGATTCACGGGCGGGAACTCGTCGACGCCGGAGTGCAGCAGGAAGCATTTGAAGCCGAAGACGCCCGCGTCGTACAGCGGCCGGAGGTCCCCTACGTTGCCCGGCACCGCCCCGCCCCAGAATCCGACGTCGATGTATGCCTGGGTCTGCGCGGTCTTGCGCTTCACCTCCAGCGCGGCGACGTCCACCGTCGGCGGAATACTGTTGAGCGGCATGTCGATCAGCGTCGTGACACCTCCTGCGGCGGCGGCCCGCGTCGCTGTGGAGAAGCCCTCCCACTCGGTTCGGCCGGGATCGTTGACATGCACGTGCGAGTCGACGATGCCCGGCAGCAGCGCCTCTCCCGAATCGAGCTCAACCACCTGCGGTGCCGACAGGTCGGAGTCGAGAGGCTCGATGGCGACGATCGTGCCGTCCTTGACGCCGACCAGGCGACTCACCTCGCCGGCGGTGCTCACCACGCGCGGGGCGCGGATCACCAGGTCGAGATCGGTCACGGCTGCGCCTCCTCGGTTCGCGTCGTCGGCGCCAGCTCCGGCTGCCGGAAGTCCTTGGCGGAGATCGCGTAGTACAGAACCGCGGCGATGATGACCCCGACGAACCAGGAGAACGCCGACCACGCCTCCCACGGCTTGTACAGCGCGACGAACAACGAGAACACCGCCGCGACGGTGCCCGCGATCAGCGCCTTGGGGTTCCAGCCACGCTTGTAGTAGTACCGGCTGCGCGGGTTGTCGATGTAGAGCTCATCGACCGAAACACGTTGCCGCCGTAGAAGGAAGTAGTCGGTGAAGATGACACCGAAGATCGGCCCGAGCAGTGCGCCGAGGCCGCCGAGGAAGTAGAAGATGGCCGCCGGGCTGCTGTAGAGGTGCCAGGGTGTGATGACCACGGCGGCGATCGCGCTGATCAGTCCCCCGCGGCGGAAGTCGATGTGTTTGGGTGCGACGTTGGCGAGGTCGTAGGACGCCGATACGAAGTTCGCGACGACGTTGATGCCGATCGTCGCGATGACGAACGTGATCGCCCCGATGATCGTGACCCAGACATTGTCGATGCGGGCGACGATCTCGACCGGATCGGTGATCGCCTCGCCGAAGACGGCGATGCTGCCCGCGGTGACCGCGACGGTGACGATCGCGAACGCCATGAAGTTGACCGGCAGCCCCCAGAAATTGCCGCGCACAACGGTCGCCCGGTCGGGCGCGAACCGGGAGAAGTCGCAGAAGTTCAGCAGCAGTGTCGAAAAGTACGTGATGGTCAGCGCGACCGCGACGAAGAACGCCTGCACGGCTGCCCCGCCGGACTTCTGCTCGTCGGTGAGGTTCAGCGAGAAGTCGGAACCGGCTTCGACGACGATCCAGATGGCCAGCACGAACATCACCACCCAGATGGCAGGCCCTGCCCAGTCCTGGAATCGGCGCACGGTTTCCATGCCGCGCCGGATGACCAGCAGCTGCAGCACCCACAGCACCGCGAACGCCGCCCAGCCAAGGCCGTCGAGGCCGAGGACGTTCGGTCCGCGGTGGTCGGCGAGGCCGGGCCATGCCGCGATTGCGAGCACGACCACCGCCTGCGACGCCAACCACGTCTGGATTCCGTACCAGGCGATGGCGATGGCCGCGCGGATCAGCGCGGCGAGGTTGGCACCGAAGACTCCGAACGAGATGCGCGCGATCACCGGATACGGCACCCCGGTGGCCTGGCCGGCGAAGCCGGTGAGGTTCATCAGGAAGAAGACGACGGTGATGCCGAGCACCAGCGCGACGAACACCTGCCACCCGACGAGCCCGGTGAAGAACAGACCCGCGGCGAAGGTGTAGCCGCCGATGCTGTGCACATCGGACATCCACATCGCGAAGAGGCTGTAGGTGCCCCAGTTCCGTTCACGGGCGGGCGCGAGGTCCTCGTTGTACAGCCGCTCGCTCGGCTGGAAACCATCGGACCCGTCGATGGTGGTGTCGCTCATGTGTCCTACCTTC
>DATEIG010000110.1:0-2417 GCA_035279185.1 Mycobacterium sp. | reverse complement strand
AGACGTTGTCGATCTCGCGCGGCGGGGCAATTGGTCGCAGCACGTCGGACAGTTCCATCCGCCGCTCGTCGGTGAGCATGAGTCGTCTCCTTCTTGCAGTGAGTGGGTCGATTGTGCGTAGCGCTACCGCTGCGCGGTGGACGAGTGTCCGGTGATCGGGACGCTGAACGTCACCGGGTGAGCGAACTTCGCGCGGAGTAGGGCACCGATCTCTGCCACCGCGAGCCGGCCCCGCGCGGTGGCTTCCGAGCGCATCAGGAACCCGTGGTAGATGCCCGGATACCGGGTCACCGTGGTCTGCACGCCGGCGTCACGCAGCTGCTGCGCGTAGCGCTCGCCCCAATCTCGGATCGGGTCGGCCTCGGCGGTCACCACGATGGCCTGCGGCAGTCCGACGAAGGTGTCAGCGTGTGCGGGCACCGCATACGGATGATCCGGTCCGTCGGCGAGTTCGTGCATGTATTCGATGTCGGCGACGCTCAGCATCGGCGCATCAGCGAGTGCGGTCACAGAGGCGACGCCGAGGTCCTTGTCGACACCGGGGTACATCAGCACCTGCGCGTACAGCGGCGGCCCACCGCGATCGCGGGCAGCCAAGGCGACCGCTGCGGCCAGCGTGCCGCCTGCGCTGTCGCCGACCACCGCCAACCGATGCGGGTCGACGCGCAGGGTATCGGCATGCGCGGCAACCCATTCGGTCGCGGTGTAGGCGTCGTCGAACTGAGCCGGCGGCGGGGCTTCGGGTGCCAGGTGGTACTCGACCGCTACGACGACGGCGCCGGAGTGGTGCGCGAGGTTGCGTGCCAGCGGCTCAAATGAATGGTTGGACCCGAGCACCATGCCGCCGCCGTGGAAGTAGACCACGACTGGGGCGCTCTCGTCGGTGGACGGCCGGTAGATCCGCAACGGGATCCCGCCTATCGGACCGTCGATGATGCAGTCGTCGACCGCGGCCATCGCGGGCATCGGGGGAAGCGGTGCGCTCTCCAGCGCGTCTCGGACCGCGGCCAGGCCTCGCTCGCGCATCGGCGGAACGTCGCCGAGCGCGGAAACCCGTTCGGCCGCATCGGCATCCAACCGCGAAAGGATGTATTCCGGAGGACTCATTGGTGTGCGGGATCGAAGCGGCGCTTGGTGCGCATGACCGGCGGACGGCGGTTGCTCAAAATGTCGGCGCGCTCAGTCATCGCGTTGCCGACGTACTCGGGCTGCGTCAGCAGGTAGAAGTCGCCGGCCGCAGCCTGCGCGAACACCGCTTCGGCCGCGGCGAGCGGGTCCATCGCGTCGGCTTTGATGTCCAGCATCGCGGCGCGCTGATCCTCGGCCGCCGACACGTCGCCGCCATCAACCCCGCCTGCGGCCTCGAAGATGTTCGACTTGACCGCTCCAGGTAGAACCGCCTGGACGTGAATTCGGTCGGCGTGCCCGGCCAGTTCGACTTCGAGGCGCAGACATTCGGTCATCGCCAGCACGGCGTGCTTGCTCATGATGTACGGCGTCTGCAGCGGCACGGCGGCGACCGCGCCGATCGAGGACAGGTTCCAGATCCACGAGGGCGTGTCTGCGGCGAGCATGTCCGGTAGGAACGCCCGAAGCCCGTAGAACACACCGCTGATGTTGATCGCCACCAACCGATCCCAGTTGGCGACCGGGGTGTCCCAGAGAAAGCCGAACTGCTCGACTCCGGCATTGTTGACCAGCAGTCGCACCGGGCCCACGTCCGATTTCACCCGGGCGGCGAGCGCTGCCACGGCGTCCGCGTCACGCACGTCGCACACGATGTCGACCGCCCGTGGCAGTTCTTCGCGCAGAGCGGCGATCGCGGCGGCGTCGACATCGGCCAGGACGACGGTCATCCCGAGATCGGCGGCGTGGCGCGCGAGGCCGGCGCCGATGCCGTTACCCGCGCCGGTGATGACGGCGACGCCGCCCCCGAACGCGTCGTGCGCGGGCACGCGCGCTACGCACCCGTCGCCGCGGCGGCGGAGTTCTTGGCGGCGTGGTCGGCGAACGGGATCGAGTCCTCGGCGTCGAGGATCACCGTCATCGAGGTGAAGACAAGGCCGCTATCCGAGCGGCGGATGCCGACGTCGACGACACCGCTGGACACGTCGAACGGAATCGAGTTGGTCACCTGGTTGACGTAGAGGTAGAAGCGAGCGTTGGTCACCTCACCGTCGATGCCGGTCCGGAAGATGTTGGTCGCATGGTGGCGCAGGGGATAGGGATTCTCGTTGCGGTGCCGGGTGAGCCACGCCAGGGTTTCGCCGCGGCCGTGCAACTCGGCGGCGAGCAGTTCTTCGAACGGGCAGTTCCCCGAGTCAGACCGGCTGAGGTACTCCATCTCCTCACCCAGGCGGGCGCCCAGCTCGTCGAAGTGGCCCTGGTCGTAGTGGAACCAGAAACCGGCGATGAAT
>DATEIG010000109.1:0-5026 GCA_035279185.1 Mycobacterium sp. | reverse complement strand
CCGGGCGGTGTCACCGCGTTGGGCAGTGGAAGGTCGCCGATCGGCGCCTGCGGCGGGCTGATGAGGACGGCGTTCACGTTCTGCCCGAACGGCTGGTTGGTGTTGGCGGGAATGTAGCCGAGGTCCGGGTCGGCGGGACCGACGACGGCGGGCTTCTGCGGAGCGGATGACGTTGCGCCGCCCGGTCGGTTCACCGCGATCTGCACCGTGGTGGTGAGGCCGACGAAGACGGGTTCGGTGCCGCGCGGTGCGGACGACGACCCGTCCCCGACACCGTCGAGGGGTTCGGCCTCGTACCAGGGACCCCACGAGCCGTCCGACTTGCGGGCGCGTACCCGGGCCGACGTTCCGTCGAGGTCCGCTGCCGTCAGTGCGACGAGCGAGAACGGGGTCTCCTGATGGACCTCGCGGATCGTCTCGCCGCCGCCGAGATCGGTCAGCGGCAGCTGGCTCATCTGCGTCTGCTCGGCGAGTGGACGGCGATCTTCGTCGAACGGCGTGCTCGGAAGGGCCCACGGGAGGATCACCACGGTCCCAGCGATCGCGGTGAACAGCATCGGGTGCCTGCGCACGCGTGGGGCAGAAGAGCGGGACGGCACGGACTGATGTTACGTATGAGTCAGTTGTTACCAGTGGTTCGACACGGCCGAAACACCGTGTTGTTACCGCTGATGTCCTGCAACGGCGCCGCAGAGCCCGCCACTTGGCTCTGCGGCGCCGTTTGGGGACAGGACTATCCGGTGGGCGCCACCGGTGGGGCAGGCACGGGCGGCGGCGGGGGAGCGGCCGCGGCAGCCGCCGCCGGCTTCATCGCCGAGGTGATCATCGGCATCACCACACCCTTGAGCAGATCGATGGCCTGACCGGCGCCCAGCTGCTGCGCGGCGTTGCTCAGCTCGCTGAAGATGCCTCCGCCGCCGGTGCTCGCCGCGGGCATGCTGCCCAGGCCGAGGCCGGGGTCGCCGCCGAGGATGGGGTAGGTCCCCGCGGCGGGATCGAGCCCGATCGGCGCCGAGATCGGCACTTCACCGGGTGCCGGGAGGCCCGTGCCGTTGGAGATCGCCGTCGTGGCCAGCGGGTCTAGACCGGCGACCGGCGGCGTCGTCAGACCACCGGGAATCGCACCGGTCGGGCTGGTCAGCGCCGGGTTCACCGCGCCTGCCGCATCGCCGGCGAGGCCTGGCAGACCCGCCGGGCCACCGGGCGTGGGTGCCGGGCTGGTCAGCGCCGGGTTGGCCGTCGCCAGCGCACCGGCGGCCGGGTCGAGCAGCGCGGTGCTGGACAGTGCCGGGTCGGTCAGCGGCGGCGTCGTCGCCCCTGGCAGGCCTGCGGTAGCGGGCGGTGTCGTGAGGCCCGGGGTCAGCGCAGGCGACGTCAACCCCGGCGAGGCGAGGCTGCCCGGCGCGGCGAGGCTGCCCGGCGCGGTCAGCGTCGTCGGCATCCCGGCGTCAGCGCCGGTCAGCGACGAGGGCACGGCGGGCAGATTGATGCCGAATTGCGACAGGCCCTGCGAGAGCGCCGACATGAGTTCGTTCGGCAGATCGGTCACCATGGCGGCCGAGGTGAACTCGCGCGGTTGCGGCGCGGGCTTGGTCATATCGGAAATGGCGGATACGGCAAATGGACTCACGACGGCCAGGGCGGCGACTGCGCTCGTGGCTGTCGAGAGCCTGCGTCGACGTCGGTTTGGCACGGAAGTCTCCTCAATACATGGACTACGTGTGGGCGGTCTGGTACGTGAACGATGTTACTGCTGTGACTAATGGGTCTAGAGTGACGAGATGCAATTGTGAGCGAATTGCGACATTGAGCCCGTATTGGATTCGGGTCGGCGGAGGGCGGTCGGATACCCTGGCTGCCGATGACCGCTCGTTTTGACCTCTTTGTCGTCGGTTCCGGATTCTTCGGCCTGACGATCGCCGAGCGCGTGGCCACCCAGCTCGACAAGCGGGTCCTGGTGCTCGATCGGCGACCGCACATCGGTGGCAACGCCTACTCCGAAGCCGAACCGCAGACGGGCATCGAGGTGCACCGCTACGGCGCCCACCTGTTCCACACCTCCAACAAGAAGGTGTGGGACTACGTGCGGCAGTTCACCGAGTTCACCGGCTACCAGCATCGCGTGTTCGCGATGCACAACGGGCAGTCCTATCAGTTCCCGATGGGGCTGGGTCTGGTGTCGCAGTTCTTCGGCAAGTACTTCACGCCCGACGAGGCGCGCCAGCTGATCAGGGAGCAGTCCGCCGAGATCGACACCGCCGACGCGAAGAACCTGGAAGAGAAGGCCATCTCGCTGATCGGCCGCCCCCTGTACGAGGCTTTCGTCAAGCACTACACCGCCAAGCAGTGGCAGACGGACCCGAAGGAGTTGCCTGCGAGCAACATCACCCGGCTGCCCGTCCGCTACACGTTCGACAACAGGTACTTCAACGACACCTACGAGGGACTGCCGGTCGACGGTTACACCAAGTGGCTGGAGAACATGGCCGCCGATGACCGCATCGAGGTGCGGCTGGACACCGACTGGTTCGACGTGCGCGACGCGTTGCGCGCCGAGAGCCCGGACGCGCCCGTCGTCTACACCGGCCCGCTGGACCGCTACTTCGACTACGCCGAGGGCCGGCTGGGTTGGCGCACACTCGATTTCGAGCTCGAGGTACTCCCGACCGGCGACTTCCAGGGCACCCCGGTGATGAACTACAACGACGAGGACGTGCCCTACACGCGCATCCACGAGTTCCGCCACTTTCACCCGGAGCGGGAGTACCCGACCGACAGAACCGTGATCATGCGGGAGTTCTCGCGCTTCGCCGATGACGACGACGAGCCGTACTACCCCATCAACACCGAACGCGACCGCGAGGTGCTGGCCGCCTACCGCACCAGGGCCAGGTCGGAGACCGCCGAGGCCAAGGTGCTGTTCGGTGGACGGCTCGGCACCTACAAATACCTCGACATGCACATGGCGATCGCCAGCGCGCTGACGATGTACGAGAACGTGCTCGAACCACACCTGCGCGACGGCGAACCGCTGCACGAAAGCGGTGTGGAGTGAGCGCAACAAGCCTGCTGTCCCGCATCATCCTGCCCCGCCCCGGCGAACCGCTCGATGTCCGCAAGCTCTACCTCGAAGAGTCCCCGACCAACGCGCGTCGCGCCCACGCAGAGACCAGGACGACACTGCAGATCGGCGCCGAATCCGAGGTCTCGTTCTCGACGTATTTCAACGCGCTGCCCGCGAGCTACTGGCGCCGCTGGTCGATCCTGGACTCGGTGGTGCTGCGCGCGGAACTGACCGGCACCGGCCGGGTCGACGTGTACCGCAGCAAGGCCACCGGTGCGCGGATCTTCGTCGAAGGCAGGACCTTTCATCACGAGGAAGGACCGGGGGCCGTCGAGTTCGAGATCAGCCTCGGGCCGTTCGAGGACGGCGGCTGGATCTGGTTCGACATCACCACCGACACGGCCGTCACGCTGCAGAACGCCGGCTGGTACGCGCCGGTGCCGGCGCCGGGTGCCGCCAACATCGCGGTCGGTATGCCCACGTTCAACCGGCCCGACGACTGCGTCGACACGCTGCGCGCGCTGACCTCGGACCCGTTGGTCAACGAGGTGATCGGGGCGGTGATCGTGCCCGACCAGGGCACCAGGAAGCTTCGCGACCACCCCGACTTCGCGGAAGCCGCAGCGCCGCTGGGCAATCGGCTCTCGATCCACGACCAGCCCAACCTCGGCGGGTCCGGCGGCTACAGCCGCGTCATGTACGAGGCGCTGAAGAACACCGACTGTCAGCAGATCCTGTTCATGGACGACGACATCCGGGTCGAACCCGACTCGATCCTTCGGGCGCTGGCGATGAACCGGTTCGCCAAGACGCCGATGCTCGTGGGCGGCCAGATGCTCAACCTCCAGGACCCGGCGCACCTGCACGTGATGGGCGAGGTGGTCGGCAGGGGCGACTTCATGTGGACCAACGCGCCGCACACCAAGTACGACCACGACTTCGCCAGATACCCTCTGAATGACCGGTATTCGGACAGCAAGCTGCTGCACCGCCGCATCGATGTGGACTACAACGGCTGGTGGATGTGCATGATCCCGCGCGCGGTGGCAGATGAACTGGGCCAGCCGCTGCCGCTGTTCATCAAGTGGGACGACGCCGACTACGGGCTGCGCGCCGCCGAGCACGGCTATCCCACGGTCACCATGCCCGGGACAGCGATCTGGCACATGGCGTGGAGTGACAAGGACGACGCCATCGACTGGCAGGCCTACTTCCATCTGCGCAACCGGCTGGTGGTCGCGGCGCTGCACTGGGACGGCGACGTCCGCGGCCTGGTGCGCAGCCATCTCAAGGCCACGCTCAAACACCTTTTGTGCCTTGAGTACTCGACGGTTGCCGTCCAGAACAAAGCTATGGACGACTTCCTCGCCGGGCCGGACCACATCTTCTCGATCCTCGAGTCCGCGCTTCCCGAGGTGCACCGCCTTCGCAGGGAGTACCCGGACGCCGTCATCCTGCCGTCGGCGACCCAACTGCCGCCGCCGTCGGGTCTGGTCGGTCGGGTGGGCGAGCCGAAGACGCCGCCCGGCAAGGCGATTCGGCTCATTCGCGGGGTGGTGCACAACCTGAAGAAGGCAGACATCGCTCATCACGAGCGACCGCAGATGAACGTGCCCACCCAGGACTCGCGGTGGTTCCTTCTGTGCACGGTCGACGGCGTGACGGTCACAACCGCCGACAGTCGCGGCGTGGTCTACCGCCAGCGCGACCGCGCGAAGATGGTGTCGCTGCTGCGGGAGTCGCTCAAGCGACAGCGAAAGCTGTTGCGGCGCTTCGACGATATGCGCAAGGCCTATCGCGAAGCCCTTCCGACGCTGTCCGGCGTCCAGGCATGGGAGGCCGTGTTCCTGGAGACCCCGGCTCATGGCTGACACCCCGCGCGGCGAGGATGCCGCGTTGGTCGCGGTGCAGTCGGCGTTGGCCGACCGCCCAGGCGTGCTCGCGGGTGCGCGAGCCCTCTCG
>DATEIG010000108.1:0-9718 GCA_035279185.1 Mycobacterium sp. | reverse complement strand
CGGCCAGCTGATCATCCGGTTGTCGTCGCTCGGGGCCCAGATCTCCTCCGCGGACGACGCCGACCGGCTCCATGCGTGCGGGTTCGTCTGCGCCACCTCGCTGAACTGCGACCACAACGCCCCTATCCGTCGGCGGTGGTCGTCCTGCGACTCCCCCTTCGCGATCCGCAGCGCCTGTTCGAAGAGCGGGTAGACGTACGACGGCCGATCCAGATTGATGCGCAACTCCGCGGGCCCCACCATCGGCAGGTTCTCGTTGGCGCCCTCGGCGAACGGCACCGACTCCGGTTCGCTCGTCCAGGCGGGCTTCACCCCGCGGTTGCGCAATCGCGTTCTGGTGCGGAATGTTTCGGCACCCGCGATCACAACCACGTCCGCGCGTCCGGACTGGATGTCGAGACATGCCTGGTTGACCAGTGTCTGCGGGACGTTGCCGCCGACACCCGTGTAGCGGGTCGAGGCGTTGTCGGCACCGATCCGTGCTGCCAGCAGCCGACCCGGGTCCCGGTAGCGCCACGACAGGATGTTGACGATGCGCACCGAATCCACTGCCTGCAGGACGCGGGGATCGCCGGCGACCCGCGCGGCGTCGGCCATCAGGTCGATGGGTTCGACGTCGGGATTCTCGTCGAACTGGTTGACCTGTCCGTAGCCCACGAGGACCGGCGTTCTGGGCGGTGGTGTCACTGGTGCTTCCTCGTCGAGTCGGTGGGGTCGGCGGCGGTGAACAACACACCGTCGGCGACGAGGCGGTCTATCTCGTCGGTGTCCAACGCCAGGAGCTTCTGGCAGATCTCGCGGGTGTGTTCACCCGCCAGCGGCGCGGGACGCAGTTCGGCCCGAGGGATGTGGGCGAACAATGCAGGGCTTGTCTCGGTGGGCATCGGGTGGTCGAACAGCGGATGAACCATGTCGCTGAACACCTTTCGGTGTACCAATGTGGGGTCTGCGAGGACGTCGACCGCGCGGTTCATCGGCGCCGAGGGCACGCCGAGACCCTGAAGGGTGTCCGCGACAGCGGTCTTGTCCATGCCCGACGTCCACGCGCCGACGGCGGCGACCAGACCGGCGCGGTCGTCAGGCAATGCGGGGGTGTCCATCGCGGTGGCCAGTGCCGCGCGGTCGGCGTCCGAACGCACCGAGATCACGCACCACTCGTCCTCACCGGCACACGGGCAGACGGCGTGTATGGCGGTCGAGTCGTCGACGGGCAGGTCCGCCGTCCTCGCCGCGTCGGTCACATAGCTCACGGCGAGCTGGTTCACGGCCGCCTCCGCCTGCGAGATGTGAACGTGCGCGCCGGTTCCCGAGCGGCCGCGCCCGATCAGCGCGGCGAGTGCCGCGACCGCGGTGATGCGAGCGACGACGTGGTCGGGAAAGACCGTGGTGGCATCGAAAAAATCTGAGAAGAATCCTCCTTCATCCCTTTCCGACGTCCACAGTTTGGAGACGCCCGTAGTGGCGCGCACCAAGGGCCCGTAGCCCATGTGTGCGCTCCACGGCCCCGTGGCGCCGAACGCACTGCTCTCGGCCAGCACGACCCGCGGGTTGATCTCGCGCAGCCTGTCATACGAGAAACCAAGGGAAGCAAGGGTTCCCGGTTTGAAATTCGCGAACACCGCGTCGGCGCCCGCGACGAGGCGGGAGAAGATCTCGGCGCCCTCGGCGCTGCGCAGGTCGAGGCCGAGCGCATCCTCGTTGCGATGGGTCAACGCCCATGATCGGCTCATCACCTGTCCCGGCGGCGTCTGACGCAGACCGTCCGGGTAGGCGGCGCTCTCGATCTTGATGACCTCCGCGCCCAGGTCCGCGAACAGCCTGCCGAGTTCACCGCCCGCGACGATGACGCCGAGGTCGAGGATCCGCAACCCCGCGAACGGGCGGTTTGTCGTCGAAGCGCTGTCGGTGACCTGCCCCGCGGATCGCGTTTCCCGCCATGCGGGTTGGTGCGCGCCGACCGACGCCGCTGGTTCGCTGAAGCCGACACGGCGACCGTCGACGACGAACGGGCCGACCGGCACGGTGACGTCGACGCCGGGTGCGATCGTCGCCCGGGTCAGCGCGCCGACCGACCGGAAATGGTCGGAGTCCAACGTCTCAGCGGGGCTGAGCACGGCGGCGACGGGCACCCCTCTCGACTGCCCGGCCGCCACCAGCTCGCCCATCGTCTGCGTGGCGAACAGATCGGCGATCATCGCGTTGATGTCCCGTGATGCCGCATAGCGCGCGGCGATGGTGTCGAACGTCGGATCGGCGAACTGTTCGGGCTCGTCCAGCCAGGCACGCATACCGCGCCACTGGCGTGGCGACAGCAGGCACACGCGGACGTGGCCGTCGCGACACGGAAACGTCGGATAGATCTGCTGGTTTCGGGGCCTGCCCCGCCACAGTTCGCCGGGTTTCCGCAATCCCACGGCCGCCTGGCCCTCGGAGCCGAACGGCGGGTCGAGTGCCTGGACGACGGCCTCGAATCGTGAGAAGTCGACGTAATCGCCTCTGCCGTAACGCAATCGGTAGTAGTAGGCGGCGAGAGCGGCCCACGCTGCCTGCACGGCGGCCGTCGCCGAGGCGATGCCCTCGGGCGGCAACACGGGGCGGCCCGTTGTCGGTCCTGACCGGGACAGCGCCGTGGAGAGCGCGTAGAACACCGCATCGGTGCCCGTCCACGATGCTCGCGGGCCGTCGGCGCCGAAGTCGGTGACCGACAGTGCGACGAGATGCGGGTATCGCTCGAACAGCTGGGCGCAGGACGTGTCGAATGCCGTCGCCAGGCCCGAGATGCCACTGTCCACGACGATGTCGGCGTCGTGCGCCAACTCGAGCAGCTGCCCGCGGTCGCCTGCGTCGCCGGGGTCGAGCACGCACATCCGCTTGTTGGCGTTGTTCAGCGCATACGTGACGCTGACCCCGGCCACCCGCGGTGCCTGCGAACGGGCCGCGTTGCCACCGGGCGTCTCCACCTTCAGCACATCGGCGCCCAGGTCGGCGAACAACCGCGTCACCGCATCCGCGTCACCGTCACACAGGTCGAGCACCCGCAGATCCGCCAGCAGCACGCCCGTCAGGTTAGTGCGTAGCTTCCGGGTGGTCGGGTACTAGTGCCCTACCCGCAGTTCACCTCCCGCGACGACTATGGACTCCCATGAGCACCGAAACCCCCACCGCGACCGCCGCGCGACTGTCCGATGACGACCTCGCCCTGCTCGACGCCTACTGGCGGGCGGCGAACTACCTGTCCGTCGGGCAGATCTACCTGCTGGACAATCCGCTGCTGCGCGAGAAGCTGCGCCCCGAACACGTCAAACCGAGGCTGCTCGGCCACTGGGGCACCACGCCGGGACTCAACCTCGTCTACGCCCACCTCAACCGCATCATCCGCGACCGCGACGCCGACGTCATCTACATCACCGGACCCGGCCACGGCGGGCCAGGGCTCGTCGCCAACGCATACCTCGAGGGCACTTACAGCGAGGTGTACTCCGGAATCGAAGAAGATGTCGACGGGCTGCGAAAGCTGTTCCGGCAGTTCTCTTTTCCAGGAGGCATACCGAGCCACGTCGCCGCCGAGACACCCGGGTCGATCCACGAGGGCGGCGAACTCGGCTACGCGCTGGTGCACGCCTACGGCGCCGCCTTCGACAACCCGGACCTGGTGGTCGCATGCGTCGTCGGCGACGGCGAGGCCGAGACCGGTCCGTTGGCGACGAGCTGGCATTCCAACAAGTTCCTCAACCCCGCCACCGACGGAGCGGTGCTGCCGATTCTGCACCTCAACGGGTACAAGATCGCCAACCCCACCGTGCTCGCGAGGCTGCCGCAGGAGGAGCTGGAAGCGCTGCTGACCGGGTACGGCTACCGACCGATCACCGTCGCAGGCGACGACCCGGCGAACGTGCACCAGCAGCTGGCGGTTGCGCTCGACGAGGCATTCGACCAGATCACCGCGATCCAGCAGGCCGCGCGGGTCGACGGTGTCACCAACCGTCCGCGCTGGCCGATGATCGTGCTGCGCACACCGAAGGGGTGGACAGGCCCGCACGAGGTCGACGGAAAGCAGGTCGAGGGCACCTGGCGGTCCCACCAGGTGCCCCTGTCGGAAACCAGGACCAACGAGAAGCACCTCGCCCAGCTCGAGGAGTGGCTGGCCGGGTACCGGCCCGAGGAACTGTTCGACGACGACGGCGCGCTGCGTCCCGAACTGCGGGCGCTCGCACCGGCGGGCAACCGCAGGATGAGCGCCAACCCGCACGCGAACGGCGGCATGCTGCTCCGCGACCTCGACCTGCCCGACTTCACCGACTACGCCGTCGCCGTCGACACGCCCGCGACGGAGACGGCGGAGGCGACCAAGGTTCTCGGCACCTTCCTGCGCGACGTCATCGCGCGAAACCCTGACCGATTCCGCCTGATGGGTCCCGACGAGACGGCGTCCAACAGGCTCAGCCCCGTGTTCGAGGCCACCGACAAGGTGTGGCTCGCCGACAGTGAGCCCGGCGACGAGAACCTCGCCCCCGACGGCCGTGTCATGGAGGTGCTGTCGGAGCATCTCTGCCAGGGCTGGCTGGAGGGCTACCTGCTGACCGGCAGACACGGCCTGTTCAACTGCTACGAGGCCTTCGTGCACATCGTCGACTCGATGCTCAACCAGCATGCGAAGTGGCTCTCCAGCAGCGCCGAGTTGTCGTGGCGGCGGCCGATCGCATCGCTGAACTACCTTCTGACAAGCCATGTCTGGCGGCAGGACCACAACGGCGCGTCGCACCAGGATCCCGGTTTCATCGACCACGTCGCCAACAAGCGACCGGAGGTCGTACGGGTGTATCTGCCCCCGGATGCGAACTCTCTGCTCTCGGTGGCCGACCACTGCCTGCGCAGCCGCCACTACGTCAATGTGGTGGTTGCGGGTAAGCAGCCCGCGTTGACCTACCTCGACGCGGACGAGGCGATCGCGCACTGCACGAGGGGCCTCGGCATCTGGGACTGGGCGAGCACCGCGGACGGCGACCCCGACGTCGTGCTGGCCTGCGCGGGCGACATACCGACGCTCGAGGCGCTCGCCGCTGCCGACATCCTGCGGCGCGAACTGCCGGAGCTCGCGGTGCGGGTCGTCAACGTCGTCGACATCATGAGGCTGCAGCCGGACTCCGAGCATCCGCACGGGCTGTCCGACCGCGAGTTCGACGCGCTGTTCACCGTCGACAAGCCGGTCATCTTCGCCTACCACGGTTATCCGTGGCTCATTCACCGGTTGACGTACCGGCGCGCCAACCACGCGCAGATGCACGTGCGCGGATTCAAGGAGCGGGGCACCACGACGACGCCGTTCGACATGGTGATGCTCAACGACCTGGACCGCTTCCACCTCGTGATGGACGTCATCGACCGCGTCGACGGCCTGGCGACGAGGGCGGCGTCGCTGCGGCAGCGGATGGCCGACGCCCGGCTGTCAGCGCGTCGCTACACCCGCGAGCACGGCGAGGACGACCCCGCCATCTCCGGCTGGACGTGGGACTCGGGCTTCCGACCCACCGGAGCGCAGTCGATGGCGCAGGACACCGCCGACAACGAATGACCACCCGGCCGGCGCCGGTATGATCGACCGGGTGTCCGACCAGGTGATAGCCCCGCATCCCGCGGTGGCACAGCTGTCGGCGCTGCATCACTTCCGCACCTACGTCGACATCGGCGTGGTTGTCGTGGTGCTGGCGATCACCAACCTCATCGCGCACTTCACCACGCCGTGGGCCAGCATCGCGACGGTTCCGGCGGCCGCCGTCGGGCTCCTTGTCCTGGTGCGGTCGCGCGGCCTCGGCTGGACCGAACTCGGCCTCGGCCGCGACCACTGGAAGTCCGGCGCCGGCTATGCGCTGGCGGCCGTGGCGGTGGTCGTGGCGGTGATCGCGATCGGCGCGCTGCTGCCGTGGACGCGGCCGATGTTCATGAACAACAACTATGCGACCGTGTCCGGCGCGTTGATCGCGTCGATGATCATCATCCCGCTGCAGACCGTGATCCCCGAGGAGGTGGCGTTCCGGGGCGTGCTGCACGGCGCGCTGAACCGGGCCTGGGGATTCCGTGGCGTCGCGGCCGCGGGGTCACTGCTCTTCGGGCTGTGGCACATCGCCACGTCGCTCGGCCTCACCAGCAGCAACGTCGGCTTCACGCGCATCTTCGGCGGCGGCATGCTCGGCACGATCGCCGGCGTGGTGCTCGCCGTGGCCGCCACCGCGGTGGCGGGGTTCGTCTTCACCTGGTTGCGACGCCGCAGCGGAAGCCTGTTGGCGCCGATCGCTTTGCACTGGTCGCTCAACGGGCTCGGCGCGCTGGCAGCCGCGCTGGTGTGGCACCTGTCGACTTAGGTCGCGCGCTTCCGGGCGCGAAACTCCCTGTTCTTCAGCTTGTTTCCGCACGACGACATGTCGCACCAGGTGCCGCCATGATTGCGGGAGCGATCGTAGAAAGCCCAATGGCATTCGTCGTTTCCGCACGCCTTGAGGCGCGCCCAGGTGCCGTCGCGTTGCGCGTCACGAATGATCAGCAGCAGTTCGATCATCCGCGCGGACACCGAGTCGCCGTCGGCTGACAAGACGATCTGTCCGTTGTCGCCGAAGTCGGCGCGCGCGGTTCCGTCGACGGTGATCGTGCGCAGCGGTGCCAATGCGGCGTCCGTCGGTGCCGGGCCTCCGGCGTTGTGCACGAGCATCGCGCGCAGAGCCTCGCGAACGCCGCGCACGACATCGAGATCGCCCGGTCGCAGATCGGCCTTCTCGTCCAGCAGACCGGCCGAGATCAACCATGCTCTGGCGTCCTCCGGGTCCGCCAGACGATCCCGTCCCTCGGGCAATTCGATGGTGTTGACCAGCGCTTGCACCCGGATCAGCGGTTCGGGCGCCGGCTTGGTCTCGGTATCGCCGAGCCACTGCCGAGAAGGCGACGACATGCGGCCAGTGTAAGCGACATGACCAGTAAATCCAATTGACTAGTCATGCATGACCGGTGTAGCGTTTTTGGTGGTCATAAGTTTGAACCGGCTTCGAATGGAAAGAGGGGTAACAACAATGAGCGAGAGCAGGATCGCGATGGGGTTCCTCACATCGGCCCAAACCCACGACGCCTCGCGACGCAGTGCGGCGGCTCGCGCTCCGATCACGTCCCGCGTGCTGGCGAAGATGTTCGCCAACAAACTCGATCGCATGCTCGCCGTCGGCGCACCTGTTTCCCCGGGAAGCGCGCTCGCCGTGCACGCGGCCCGGCTGACGTCGGTGGCCGAGCGCGAGACGCTCGCACGCTCACTGCGCCGGACCGTCGACAAGGCTCACAGCCGCAACGTCTCGATGTCGTCCGCCGTGCCGTTGCACGTGCCGAACATCCTCGCGGCCGAGGACCGGATCGACGACATCACGTTGCGACTGCACTCTCCCAGGCCGGTGAGCCCACGCGGGATCGCCCGCCTGCGCGTGTTGCTCGCCGACGGCGTCGGGCCGATGTACCGCTACGGCCACGGCGACCTCGAAGGCAGGCTCGGCGCAGCGCTGGCGGCGCTGTAGGCCGCTACAGCCGCAGGACCGCGGCCCCGGAGACACGTCCTGCCGCGAGGTCGGCGAGGGCCACGTCAGCGCGGGACAGCGGATACTCCGGCGTCGTCAGGTTGATGCGGTGGCGGCCCGCGAAGGCCAAGAAGTCGCGAGCGTCGGCTCGGGTGTTGGATGTCACCGAGCGCACCTGGCGCTCGTAGAACAGATGCCGGTCGTAGTCGAGCGTCGGGATGTCACTGAGGTAGATGCCAGCGATGGCCAAGGTGCCGCCGCGGTCGAGGGCTTCGAGCGCGGGCAGCACCAGATCGCCGACAGGCGCGAAAAGTATTGCCGCATCGAGCTTCACCGGCGGCGGCTCGTCGGCTCCCTGCGCCGACGCGGCGCCGAGCGACAGCGCCAAGTCCCGCGCCGCCGCGCCGCGCGTCATCACATGTACCTCGGCGCCCTCGGCCAGCGCCACCTGGGCGGTGATGTGCGCGCTGCCGCCGAAGCCATAGATCCCGAGCCTGCCACCCGCGGGCAGCTCGGCGCGCATCAGCGCGCGGTAGCCGATGATTCCTGCGCACAGCAGCGGCGCCAACTCCGTGTCGCTGTACCCGGATGGCAGCGGATGGGCGAAAGCCGCAGGGACAGTGGTGTATTCGGCATATCCACCGTCGGCATCCCAGCCGGTGTACAGCGAGTTCGGGCACAGGTTCTCCCGGCCGCGAACGCAGAAGGCGCATATCCCGCAGGTGTGCCGCAGCCACGCCACCCCCACGCGGTCACCGACGCTGAACTCCCCGCCTGCACCCTCGCCGAGCGCCACCACCTCGGCAACCACCTCGTGCCCGGGAATCACGTTCGGCCGGTGGACCGGCAGATCACCCTCGGCGACATGCAGATCGGTGCGGCAGACACCGCACCCGAGAACCGCGACGAGAAGCTCACCCGGTGCAGGTGATGGCACGGGCACGGTGACGCGCTCCAGCGGGTGCGTGTCGACAGGCCCTGCCCGACGCACCCGCCATGCGGTCATCGACGTGCTGCTCATGGCCGACGGTTCACCCGGACACAGGCTTTCAGCCGTGTGAGTCAGTTCCTGCTCTGCACCTTACCGACGATCCAGAGCAGGATCACCGACCCGAGGATCGCGGTGAACAGCGTGAACCACCAGCCGCCCGCGGCGGTGTCGAGGAAGAAGCTGAGAAGGAACCCGCCGATCAGCGCACCGATGATGCCGATGACGATGTTCATGAGAATGCCTGAGCCGCCGCCTTTTACGATCTTCCCGGCGATCCAGCCCGCGATGGCTCCGATGATGATGTAACCGATCCATCCGACGCTTGTGAGCGTCGATGACCGAGCGAGCAACTCGGTCGCTGCGAGGACATCCATCTCCACGGTCTCCTACCTGTCGCGCCCAACCCGGCCGCTGGGCCAACCTCCGGTATACGCCCGAAGCGTAACGATTCAACCGTCGGATCGGACACGAACAAGATCACCACCGCGACGAAAACGGCCGACCCCGATGAGGTCGGCCGCTTCGCGTGCGTATGTGGTTGTCAGCCCGCGGGCATCATTCCCGGTGCGGTGGCCGGGTCGACCGGAACACCGACGCCGACCGGCGGACGCCCCGGCGCGTTGTTCGCGGGCGGCGCGTTGGGATCCGGTGGTGGTGCGTTGGGATCCGCGGGCGGTGGGGGCGCGTTCGGGTCCGGCGGCGGCGGCGCGGGCGGCGACCACGGCCGGATCGAGTTCGCGAGCGCGACAGCCGCGCCCTTGTCGACGGGGTTGTTGGCGGTGCCCAACCAGACCACGAACCAGCGCTCGTTGCGCTGGCCGCGCGGGGTCAACGGCTGGCCCGGCTGCACGGTCGGTGTCGCGTTGCCGACGACGCCCGCCCAGATCTGGCCGGTCGGCTTGTTCGTGTCGGTGAACTTGACGTCGTATGCCGAGAACGCTCCGGGCATCGACTCCGATCCGAGCGCCCCGTTCTGCTGATTGAGGCGGGTGCCGGGGAACGGCATGAAGAACTCGCCCATGTCAGACGCCAGGCGGGTGGCCGCCTTGGCGTTGTCGGCCTCGGCCCCTGCGAACAGCTTCATGTCCAACCTGCCGAGCAGGACGCTGGTGTCATTGGCGGGCTGCTGGCCCTGCTGTCCGGGCTGCGGCGCCGGGGTTCCCTCCGGCGTGGCCTTGGT
>DATEIG010000107.1:0-2300 GCA_035279185.1 Mycobacterium sp. | reverse complement strand
TTGCGCAGCTGCGGGCGTCCGGTCAGGTCGGCGCCCGCCGCCAGCAGTGCCGAGCCTGCGGACAGCCCACCCGAGAACAGGTAGGCCGCGATCATCCAGTTCCACACCGGCGTCTTGAGGATCTGACGCCCGTAGTAGGAGCGGAACTCGGCTTTGGGGACGGTCAGCTGCTCCTTCACGGCCGTCTCCCCACGAACGCCGACACCGCAAGCCCCACCAACGCCGACGCCGCGACACCCGCGTACCGCCACATCGCGCCCGCGTCGCGCGTCGGCACCACCGGGTCGGGCGGCAGACCGTACACCTCGGGCTCGTCGAGCAGCAGGAAGAAGGCGCCGTCGCCGCCGACGCCGTCGTTCGGGTCGTGGCCGTAGAGCCGCGCTTCGGTGATCCCGCGCTCGTGCAGCGTCTCAACACGTTTCGCCGCCCGCTCACGCAACTCGTCGAGGTCGCCGAACTGGATCGAGTCCGTCGGGCACGCCTTCGCGCAGGCCGGCTCCAGCCCGTCGTGCAGCCGGTCGTAGCACATCGTGCACTTCCAGGCGCGGCCGTCGCCCTCGCGGCGTTCGATCACACCGTACGGGCAGCCGGAGACGCAGTAGCCGCAGCCGTTGCAGATGTCCTGCTGGACAACGACGGTGCCGAACTCGGTGCGGAACAGCGCGCCCGTCGGGCACACGTCGAGGCAGCCCGCATGCGTGCAGTGTTTGCACACGTCGCTGCTCATCAGCCAGCGGAAATCGGTGCGCGTCTCGGCGCCGGTGACGTCACCCGGGCGTTCGGCCACGGGCATGCCCAGGTCGATCGGTTCACTCGCGGGCTGCTCGATGAACGCCACGTGCCGCCACGAGTTCGCGCCGAGATCGCCTGTGTTGTCGAACGACATCCCGAGCAGGTTGAAACCGTCCCCCTCTCCTGAGACGGGCACGTTGTTCCACTCCTTGCACGCCACCTCGCACGCCTTGCAGCCGATGCACACCGAGGTGTCGGTGAAGAAGCCGACCCGCGGCGGGTGGTCGTCGTCATATCCCGCGTTGCCTGCCGGATCGGAAAGAGGTCCGTAGAAGCTGTTGTCGGCCGACCCTTGGCGCGATCCGCTTCGCTTCTCGCTCATGGACGTTCCTCTTTCGGCTCGCGGTGCTGCGTCGACCGCCCCGTGGTGTCGAGTTGCGTACCCGTCTCGCGGGTGATGCCCGCCCGGTCGTGGTACATCGCGATGTACTCCAGCAGCGCGGGGCCGCGCGGCCGCCGTCCCGGTCGGATGTCACACGTGGCGACCTTGGACTCCTGGATGAAGACGTTCGGGTCGGCCACGACGCCGAACAGGTCGTTGACGACGTCGCCGTCGACGAGGCCTTTGTGCCCCCAGTGGTACGGCATCCAGATCTGATGCACCACATGGTCGTCCACGCGTAGCGGTCGCATCCGGTCGGTGACGAACACCTGCGCGTCGACCGCCGTCCGGCAGGTGACGACATGCGCCCACTGCATGTGCGTCAGGCCGCGCGCCTTCGCCAGCTCCGGTGAGACTTCGACGAACAGGCCGGGCTGCAATTCCGACAGGTACGCGAGTTGTCTGCTCATGCCTCCAGCGGTGTGGTGCTCGGTCAGCCGCGCGGTGCTCAACACAAAGGGGAACACGTCGCCGTGCGGCTCGAGCGGCGACGGGTTCGACGGATTGTCCTCGCGCCCATACACTTTGCGCGCCGGATTGCAGTGCTGGCGGTACAGCGCATTCCGTATCGGTGACTCGTGGGGCTCGTAGTGCGTGGGCAGCGGCCCGTCGAGGACGCCGTTCGGCGCGAACAGCCAGCCTTTGCCGTCGGCCTGCATGATGAACGGGTCGTCGCCGCGCAGCGCCTCCACGCCGACGGCCCCGTCGGGCGGACGGTAGTCGGGCGACTTGTTCTTTTCGAAGTCCGGCACGTCGTTGCCGGTCCATTCGTTCTTGTCGGCGTCCCACCAGATCAACTTCTTGCGGTCGCTCCACGGCCTGCCCTGCGGGTCGGCCGACGCGCGGTTGTAGAGGATCCGGCGGTTCATCGGCCATGCCCAGCCCCACTCGGATATCTCCTGGCCCTGCCCGCTGTGGGGTTTGCGCCGCGCGGCCTGGTTGACCTCGTCGGCGTACACCCCGCTGTAGATCCAGCAGCCGCACATCGTCGAGCCGTCGGCCTTCAGCGAAAGGTAGTTGTCCACCGCCCGACCCGTCGTCAGGTCCACGCCGTTGATGCGTCGGAGCACGTCCTCACCGGACGGCTCGTCACCCTCCATGGCGTAGTCCCACGCGAGGTCGAGCA
>DATEIG010000106.1:0-4281 GCA_035279185.1 Mycobacterium sp. | reverse complement strand
GCACGGCGACCTTCGCGGTGGACCGCAGACCACCTGCGCGAGCCGAGGCGAAGCCGTCGGTGAACGGGCACTGTGAGATCACCGCGGCGACATCGCCGTCGGCAGCGGCGGCGTCGATGACCAGTCCACCGCCGAATGACGAGCCCCACAGCACGATTCGCGTGCCGTCGACTCCGTCGACCGAGCGCGCGAACGCTATCGCGGCCGCCCAGTCGGCCAGCTCCCGTGAGATGTCCAGCAGTTGCCGCGGCTCCCCGTCGCTCGCGCCGAAGTGGCGGTAGTCGAAAACCAGACAGGCGTACCCGGCGTCGCAGAACCGCTCGGCGAATGCGTCCAATCGCATTTCCTTGACGCCGCCGAGGCCGTGTCCCAGCACCACCACCGGCGGCGACGCACCCTGCCGGACAGGCCGATACAGCCACGCCGCGCACTCCTGGCCGTCCGAAGGAAATCGCACGTCGCTGCGTTGCATGCCGCCCATTCAATCCTGTGCGGACGCATCAGAGCGCGGCGGTGTCCTCCGGACGTTCGGGTGCGGCCGACGACGCCTGGCGCGCGACCCGGCGGTGCTCGACGAACTGCCAGAGCACACCGGCCGCGCACGCCACCACGAAGACCGCGATGCCGACGATCCCGGCGGCCTGACGCCCGACCGCGAGCCCGGCAAGGCCGAGAGCGAACGCGAGCAGGCCGACGGCGATCAGAACGAACCCGGGCCACCGGGCGGCGTCTTTGATGCCCTCACCGGCGATGGGACCGACGTCCCCGTGGGTTGACTTGGAATTCTCGTTGAGTGTCATACCTGTTGGTCGAGCGCCATGCCGCCAACCGAACTCACGCGGTGTGTGAGCTCAGCCATACACAGACGGGCCGTGCCACCGCAGCGGCACGGCCCGTTACCCCTCGAGGCGTTACTTGGAGAACTTGTCCTTGATGTCCTCGCCGACCTTCTTCGCGCCGGACACGCCCTGGTCCTTCTTGCCTTCGGCCTTCAGGTCGTCGTTGCCGGTGACGTCGCCGACGGCTTCCTTCACCTGGCCGATGGCGTCCTCAGCGGCGTTCTTGGCCTTCTCGACGAAACCCATTGTCGTTCCTCCTGTTCGATGTGTCGCCGACGGTGAGTCGCCGACGATGCACCAGTTGAGACGCGTCGACGACCGAAATGCGAACGGCGGCATGACGTGATGTGCACCACGCCGGTGAAGGGAGTCGAGTCGTCAGTGATGAATGTCGGTGACGGTCACATCCATTGCGACGCCGGAGATGTCACCGATCGCCTCGGTGACCACCTGTTCACACCGTGCGCGGGCGCGTTCGACCGCCGCGGGGAGGTCGGCCAGGTAGCGGCCGCTGAGCTCGATCGAAATGGCCTGCAGCGTCGCGTCTTCGGATTGGATGCGGATATCGGTGACCCCAAAATCGGGATCACCGGCAAGCGCGCGGCTCACGAGAGTGCCCAGTGCGAGATCGCTGACGTACAGCACACCCGCGGCGGTACCCGGATGCGGATCGACGACGAGCAGCGGCCAGCCTCCTCGCGGAGTGGACCGCACCGCCGCGACGACGTCGTCTTCTATTGCGTGCCAACCAGGTTCCGGTAGCGCGCGCAGTACGCGCACCGCGCGGTCGATCGTCTCGTAATCGCCTATCGCCATTGCACAAGCCTTTGTTGGAGCGTGGCACGGGCGCGATGATGATGACCGCGCGCACCGTCTGGGCTCAGGTCAAGGATGGTCCCGATCTGGGGAAAGGTCAACTGCTCCACCTCCCGTAGCAACCAGACGGCGCGCTGTCGCGGCGGAAGTTCGCCGAGCGCGAGTTCCATCGCCTCGATGAACGCGCTGTTGGATGCGGCGGCGAACGGATCCATCCCCCGGTCGGCGCTCGCCGGTTCGATCAACCGGTCATCGATCGGGATCGCCTTCTTCACGCGATGGGAGTCGACGACCTTGCGTGCACAGATGGCGAACAACCACGTCCGCACCGAGGACTCGGCCCGGAAGTTCGCCATCTGGCGCCACGCGGCGACGAACGTCTCCTGCACGATGTCGTTGACGGCGTCGGAGTCTCCCGTCATCCGCCGGGCATAGCGATAGAGCGCGGCGCCGTGGCGGCGCACCAACTCTTCGAAGGCGCCCTCGTCGCCGGCCTTTGCCGCCGCCGCGAGGACCCTGTCGTCGAACGCGTCGTCAGACGGATCGGGCAACGATTCCTCCAGCACCCGCCATCCTCCTGATCGTCGCCGCGAACCGTCTCGCGGGCACTTCGCTGTGAGTACCCCGTCGGCCTGTGTCAGGGATTACAGAATCGGGACATTCGTTTTTCGGCCCCGGTCGCGTCCAACCACCAGTACGACGAATGAGAAAGGACGAGAACATGGCAAACGCCACCACCACCACCGCGCCGGCCCAGGCGGCCAACGGACCGCTGGTCACCAGCCACGGGACCACCACGATCGCCGACGTCGTGGTGTCCAAGATCGCCGGACTCGCCGCCCGCGAGGTCAACGGTGTCTACGACCTCGGCGGCAACGCCAGCCGGGCTGTCGGCGCCCTTCGTGAGCGCATCCCCGGTGCCTCGACCAACTACTCGCAGGGTGTCTCGGTCGAGGTCGGCGAGAAGCAGGCCGCCGTCGACCTCGACATCGTCGCCGAGTTCGGAGTGTCGATCGCCGACCTGGCGGCGGGCATCCGTCGCAACGTCATCGCCGCACTCGAGCGCATGACCGGCCTCGAGGTCGTCGAGGTCAACATCACCGTCCACGACGTGCACGTGGCCGACGACGAATCCGAGACCTCGGACAGCCAACTGGCCCGGGTCGAATAGTGCCCGAGGCTTACGACGACGACGCGGACACGGTCGCGGGCATCGCCCGCGCCGTGCCCGGTGTCACCGCCCTGCACGCGGGAATGTTCGGCGAGGTCGCCACGTACCTGCCGGGCCGGCGGGTGACGGGCGTGCGCGTGACCGACGATCACATCGACGTGCATCTGGTGATTGCCGCCGACGCGAAGGTGATCCAGACCGCCGCCGCGGTGCGCCGGGCGGTCGCCGACGCTTTCCCCTCGCACGCGGTCGACGTGACCGTCGAAGACATCGCGACAGGACCGCGGCGAACCACTCCGCCGCCTTCAGGCTCTACACACGTCCATGACACAGGAGAACAGAGATGACCACTGCAACGGCCGGCATGCTCGCCGGCGTTCTACTCGGAGTGGCCGCTGCCGCAGGGGGTTTCACCGGCTTCCTGGTGGCACTGGTACTCGGCGTCGTCGGATACGTCGTCGGCGGTCACCGCGACGGCGAGTTCGACGCGACCACGTGGCTGCGGGGACGCGGCCGTGGCTGACGTCGAGACCGCGTTGGCCGACCCCGCCGAGAGGGGCAAGCTCGACGTGCGCGATCGCGCCGTGCAGAACATCGTGGTGGCCGCAACGCTGCAGTCACCCGGTGTGCACCGGCACGGCAGCGGTCTGGGCCGGTTGGCGGGACGCGATCTGCCCCGGGCGAGCGTCGACGTCGCCGGCGACCACGTGCGCGCCGACGTCGACATCGCCGTCGAGTGGGGCAGGCCGTTGGCCGCTGTCGCAGAGGCCACCCGTCGCGAGATCCGCGACGCGCTGTCCGTCCAGAGCGGCCTGACCGTGGACCGCATCGCGGTGCACATCGCCACCGTCATATCGCCGGAGGAGTCCGGCACCTCAGGAAGGGTAGTGACATGACCACCGTCATGACCGAGCCTGCGCACCTCCCCGACATCGGCGACGGTCCGCAGACGGGTTCCTCGGCGAGCAGGCAGGCCCCCGCCACCGTCGCCGCCGCAGCCGCCAGCCGGGCATCGGTTCTGCTGGCCGTCGGTGTGATCGCGCTCGGGGCCATCGGAATTCGAGATGCGCTGATCGCCGTCGAATGGATCGGTGGCCCGCAATGGCTCCCTCCTGTGATCGACGCCGTCGACGGGCTCGCACCCGCCGCATGGATGGTGGCAGCGGGCGCGGTCCTCGGCGTGCTCGGCGTCGCCCTGATGCTGATCGCCGTGCTGCCCCGGCGGCGCACCGCGCTTCCCCTGACCGCGCAGACCGCGGTCTATCTCCGCCGCGCCGACGTCGCGAAGGCGGCGAGTGCCGCCGCCCGCGAGGTTCCCGGAGTGCTCGACGCCCGCACCACCTCGTCGCGGCGCAAAGCCGTCGTCCGGTGCCGGGTCACCGGGGCGACACAGGAAATCCGCGAGGCCGTGGTCGACGCGGTGACCGACGAACTGGCCATCCTGCAGACACCGCC
>DATEIG010000105.1:0-2630 GCA_035279185.1 Mycobacterium sp. | reverse complement strand
GCAGGCCCAATACCGACGATCTCGGCTTGGAAAAGGCAGGCGTGGAGACGGATTCGCGCGGCAACATCGTCGTCGACGACCAGTGCCGGACCAACGTCGAGCACATCTGGGCGATGGGCGACTGCAACGGCCGCGGCGCGTTCACCCACACCTCGTACAACGACTTCGAGATCGTCGCCGCCAATCTGCTCGACGACGACCCGCGCAAGATCAGCGACCGGGTGCCCACATATGCGCTGTACATCGACCCGCCGCTCGGCCGGGCCGGTCTGACCGCCGATCAGGTGCGGCAGTCGGGCCGAAAAGCGTTGGTGGGTAAGCGACCGATGACCCGGGTGGGACGCGCCGTCGAGAAGGGTGAAACGCAGGGCTTCATGAAAGTCGTCGTCGACGCCGAGACCGAGGAGATCCTCGGCGCGGCGATACTCGGCGTCGGCGGGGACGAGGTCGTCCAGGACATCCTCGACGTGATGACGGCCAAGCTGCCCTACACCGCGATCTCGCGGACGATGCACATCCACCCCACCGTCAGCGAGTTGGTGCCGACGATGCTGCAGGAGTTGACGCCGCTCGACCGAGGCTGAGTCGGCGGGCACCCGTCGCGACCCACCGCCGGAGACGGTGCAGCGACGAACTACGGACGTCGCTGCACCAGCAGCGTCTGGGCGGACGTGCCGATGAACCCCTGCCGGTCGAAGATCTCGGCGGTGGTGACACCGATGCCGTCGGGACCGATGGACCCGCGTGCGCGCAGCGCGAAGTCGTCGCCGACGGGTAGCCGGTGCACATGCACCGTCGTATCGGTGTTCATGAACACGAATTGCTCGGGATCCAACGCCGCACCCGCCCCGTTCGCCGAGTCGACCACCAGCGCCAACCGTTGCAGGTCCGTCATCGGCTCCGAATCGACAAGCGGCACAAGGGGACTGAGCCAGACCACCGACGACCCGCCATCGGGCGCCCGCTGTCGGCGCCAGCTCACTGTGTCGAGGTAGCCCTTCGCGCCCTCCCAGCTGTGCGGCGTCGGGTCGGCTTCGCCCTCGACCAGTGGCGGGTAGCGGTCGGTGGCGGCGTCGGCTGTGTCACTGGTGGCGATGAGCCACGCCGTCACGCGGGCCACCGCGCGCTCGGTCCCGTCGGGGCGCTTCGCACGCATCTCGGCGATCATCATCGAGATCCTGGCGCCCGGCCGCTCCACCCATGCGCGTGCCCGCAACTCTGCGACGGGGATGGCGCCGAGGATGTCCAGCGTCACGCGTCCGATGCGCAGTCCCGAATCACCCGCGAGTTCCTCGATGAGCTTCGTGCCGAGCGCCAGCGGCGGTGAGCCGTGCTGGATTTCGGGATCCCAGTTGCTGCGCGTCCCGTCGGTCGACTCGAAACGCTGATAGTCGCCCTCGGCGCCGAGCCGACGGTAGATGGAGGTTGTCACGCAGCGGGCTCCGCGGAGAACAACACGGCGTCCTCCCCGCCTTCGGCGGGATGCTCGGGCCAACCCGGGTAGGGCGGCGGGGTGCCGCCGAATACAGGGCAGTGCGTGTGGTGTGCGCACCAGTCGCACATCCGCGACGGGTGCGGCCGAAAATCGCCTGTCGCGCCGGCCGATTGAATCGCCTGCCAGATGGCGGTCAACGTCTTCTCGAAGCGCTCGAGCTCGTCGAGGTCGGGGGAGTAGTCGAGCACCTGCCCGTCGGCCAGATACAGCAGCCGGAGCCGGGCGGGCAGCACGCCCCGCGACCGCAGCAGCGCGACGGCATAGAACTTCATCTGGAACATCGCCTTGAACTCCGCCAGTGCCCGCGCCTCCGGCGGCGCCTTGCCGGTCTTGTAGTCGACGACCCTCAGTTCACCGGTGGGTGCGACGTCGATGCGGTCGACGAAGCCGCGCAGCAGAGTGCCGTCGGCCAACTCGACCTCGACCCGCTGCTCGCAGCTCTCGGGGTCGAACCGCGTCGGGTCCTCGAGCCGGTAATAGCCGGACAACAGCGCCCTGGCCTCTTCGAGCAGCGTCGTCCGGACGGCCGGATCGATGTCGTCGACCAGGTCGGGTTGTTCGGCGACGATGCGCTCCCAGGCGGGCCCGACCAACGATCTGGCCGTCTCGGGGACGCGGTCGGCTGCGGGCAGCGCGTACAGCTGTTCGAGCGCGGCGTGCACCACCGTGCCGCGCAGCTGAGCCGTCGACGTCGGCTCGGGCAGCCGGTCGATGGCCCGGAACCGGTAGAGCAGCGGGCACTGTTTGAAGTCGCTGGCCCGAGACGGCGACAGCGCGGGCCTGCGCCTCTCGATCGGCCGGGTCGGGACCTCGTCCTCTTCGAGGCGCGATCCGCCTGCGGCTTCTCGCTCGCCGTCCATGCCCCGCAGCCTATGACCGTCGGCCGACAACCCCGCACATGTGCGTCGGCGCGTCTGCATGGCAGGCTGATCAGCTGTGCGAAGGACCGGTCCGTTCGAAGTGGGCGATCGCGTGCAGCTCACCGACGCGAAAGGCAGGCACTACACCGTGGTGCTGGCCGAGGGCGGCGAGTTCCACACCCATCGCGGGGCGATCGACCACGATGCGCTGATCGGGCTGCCCGAGGGCAGCGTGGTCAAGTCGGCCAACGGCGACCCGTTCCTGGTGCTCCGTC
>DATEIG010000104.1:0-12743 GCA_035279185.1 Mycobacterium sp. | reverse complement strand
GCGTGGCTCGCCGAAGCCGCGACCGAATCTCTGAAGCGCGGTACCCCGGTACGACTCGACGAAGTGAGGTCATAGATGAAGATCGCCGGTGCTCCGATTTCCTGGGGTGTGTGCGAGGTGCCCGACTGGGGGTATCAGCTGACACCGGAGCGGGTCCTCGCCGAGATGCGCGACGTCGGGATGTCCGCGACAGAGCTTGGGCCGGAGGGGTTTCTGCCGTCTGACCCGACGCAGCTGACCGAGCTGCTCGGCTCGTACGACCTGCGGTGCGTCGGCCAGTTCGCCCCGGTGCTGCTGCACGATGCGGCGCACGACCCGCTGCCCGACATCAGCGCACCGCTGGACGCGTTGGAGGCGACAGGCGCGGACGTGCTCGTGCTCGCCGCGGCCACCGGCACCGACGGGTACGACGCCAGGCCGAGCCTCGACGACCGGCAGTGGGACACGCTGCTGGCCAATCTGGATCGGCTGGCCTCCTTGGCCGCCGATCGCGGGGTTCTCGCGGTGCTGCACCCGCACGTCGGGACGATGGTGGAGACCAAGGACGAGGTCGACCGCGTGCTGACCGGGTCGTCGATCCGGCTGTGCCTGGACACCGGACACCTGTTGATCGGCGGGACCGACCCCCTTCGACTGGCCCAGCAGGTGCCTGACCGTATCGCCCACGCCCACCTGAAGGACGTCGACGCGTCGCTCGCCGCCGAGGTGCAGGCGGGGCGTCTCACGTACACCGAGGCGGTGCGGCGCGGGATGTACACGCCGCTGGGAGCCGGCGATGTCGACATCGCCGGCATCGTCAAGGCGCTGCGCGCCAACGGATTCGACGGCTGGTTCGTGATGGAGCAGGACACCATCCTCGACGCCGAGCCGACGGACGAGGGCCCGCTGCGCGACGTGCGGGCCAGCGTGTCGTTCATGCAGAATGTCTGCCGCAGCGTAGCGGTATGAGCCTGCGCATCGGGGTGCTCGGCGCATCCCGGATCGCCGACCTCGCGATCGTCGGCCCCGCCCATCAGCTGGGGCACCGGCTGGTCGCGGTGGCGGCGCGCGACCGGCGGCGCGCCGAGCTCTTCGCCGAGAAGCACGGTGTGGAGCGGGTTCACGACAGCTACGCCGACGTCATCGCAGACCAGGAAGTCGACGTCGTCTACAACCCGTTGGCGAACTCGCTGCACGCGCCGTGGAACCTGGCCGCGATCGAAGCGGGAAAGCCTGTCCTCACCGAAAAGCCGTTCGCACGCAACAGTTCTGAGGCCAAGCGTGTCGCCGAAGCGGCGCGGGTGTCAGGCGTCACCGTCGTGGAGGCCTTTCACTACGTTCATCACCCGGTCACACAGCGGGCGTTCGCGCTCGCCTCCGACGGCACGATCGGCGATATGCACCACGTCGAAGTGCGCATGGCGATGCCCGAACCCGACGCCTCCGACCCGCGGTGGTCGTTCGACATGGCCGGCGGCGCGTTGATGGACCTCGGCTGCTACGGCCTGCACGTGATGCGCATGCTCGGCCACCCGACGATCATCCGCGCGCACGCGAAGGAACGCGCGCCAGGCGTCGACGAATGGTGCGACGTCGAGCTCGGCTTTCCTGGCGGCGCGACTGGGCTGAGCGCCAACTCGATGACGGCCTCCGACTTTTCGTTCACGCTGCGCATCGTCGGCACCAAGGGAGATCTGCTGGTGCACAACTTCATCAAGCCGAACGAGGACGACCGGCTGACGATACGGACACCGTCGGGCACGCGCGTCGAGCGCCACGGCACGCGGACCTCCTACAGCTACCAGCTCGAGGCGTTCGCGGCCCATGTCTTGCACGGGGCGCCGCTGCCGATCGACACCGCCGACGCGGTGGAGAACATGGCCTATGTCGACGCCGCCTACCGGGCGGCCGGTCTGACACCCCGCTAAATCAGCCCTTGGCGGCCCGCAATTCGTGGGACAGCGCCTCGAGTTCGTCGCCGCCGGCCATCTCCTGCGTCAAGTGCTCCAGCGTGATGTCGTCGTAGCTGCAGTCGAGCTTCTGCCTGCCGCGGTTCAACAACACGAAGTGGTCGCCGACCATGTGCGCGTGATGCGGGTTGTGCGTGATGAACACGACGCCGAAGCCGGCCTCCTTGGCCGCGGTGATGTACTTCAACACCACGCCTGACTGCTTGACGCCCAGCGCGGCCGTCGGCTCGTCGAGGATGAGCACGCGCGCCCCGAAGAACACGGCCCGCGCGATCGCGACGCACTGGCGTTGACCACCGGACAGTGAGCCGATCGGCACGTCGACGTCAGGCAGGTCGATGCCCATCTTCGACAACTCCGACAGCGTCGTCGCACGCATGGCGTTGGCGTCGAGCGACCAGGGGAACGACTTCTTGCGGATCTCCTGGCCGAGGAAGAAGTTCCGCCACACCGGCATCAACGGCACGACGGCGAGGTTCTGGTACACCGTCGCAATGCCTTTGGCGAGTGAGTCCTTCGGCGAGGTGAACTTCGTCGGCTCGCCGTCGACGAGCAGTTCGCCGTCGGTCTGCGGATGGTAGCCGGCGATGATCTTGATCAGCGTCGACTTCCCCGCACCGTTGTCGCCGAGGATGCCCGTGACCTCGCCGGCATGCACCCGCAGCGAGATGTCCTTCAGCGCAGTGATGTTCCCGTAGGACTTGCCGATGCTCTTCAGCTCGACCAGCGGCACCTTGCCGCCGGACGGAGCCTCTTCCACGTGTTGGTCAACTGTTGCGGTCATGGGTCACCTCTTGGCGGCGTAGTTGCGGAATGCGTTGTTGGCGATCACCGCGAACAGCAGCATCACGCCCATGAAGAACTTGAACCAGTCGGGATTCCACCCGGCGTAGACGATGCCCTGCTGCACCATGCCGAAGATGAACGCACCGATCGCGGCACCGATCGCGGTGCCGTAGCCGCCGGTGAGCAGACATCCGCCGATCACCGCGGCGATGATGTAGATGAACTCGTTGCCGACGCCCTGCCCGGACTGCACCGTGTTGAACGCGAACAGCAGGTGCATGCCCGCGAACCAGGCGCAGAAGCCGACGAACATGAACAGGCCGACCTTCACCGCGGTCACCGGAACACCCACCGCGCGAGCGCTTTCCTGGTCGCCGCCGACGGCGAAGATCCAGTTGCCGATGCGGGTCTTGAACAACACGAACGTGGCGACTGCGGTGAACAGCAGCCACCAGAACACCGTGATCCGCACCTCGACGCCGAAGACGGGGAACGACGACGAGAACACCTTCTGCGCGGAATCCCACCCCTGCATGTCGTTCACGCTCGGCGTCGCCACCTGTCCCGAGATCAGTTTCGTGACAGCGAGGTTGATGCCTGTGAGCATGAGCAGCGTGCCCAGCGTGATCAGGAAGCTGGGGATCTTCGTCTTCATCACGAGATAGCCGTTGAAGAAGCCGACGGCCAGCGCGACCAGCAGCGCGAGCCCCGCACCCGCCCAGAGGTTGAGGTGCAGGTTGTAGGCGAGCATGGACGCGGCGAGCGAACTCGTCGTCACGGCCACACCGGACGACAGGTCGAACTCGCCGCCGATCATCAGCAGCGCCACGGCGCACGCCATGATCCCGATGGTGGAACTGGCGTACAGCACCGTCGCCAGCGCTTCCGGCGTGCGGAACGGCGGCGCCACGATCAGGAAGAAGACGAAGATCGCCACGGCACCGATCGCGGCGCCCATCTCGGGACGAATCAGTAGACGCTGGACGCGGTTTCGTTCCTTGACCCGTTCGTCACGGACGATCTTGTGGCCGCCGACGTCGAGGTTGGTTTGAGTGGTCATCGTGTGCTCTTTCCTGCTGGCTAGCGGGTTCCGGACTTGGCCAGTTCGGCAACCGAGTCGATGTTCGTCTCGTCGATGAACGCCGGACCCGTCAGTGTCGCCTGTCCGCCACCGATGAGGTTCTTGTTGTTGAGGTAGAGCCACATCGAGTCGATGGCGAGGTAGCCCTGCAGGAACGGCTGCTGATCGACCGCCCACTTCACGTCGCCCGCCTTGATCGCGTCGACGAGGGCGGCGTTGGTGTCGAAGGTGACGATCGAGGCGTTGCTGCCCGCGTTGTTCTTGGATTGCACGGCAGCCAGCGCGATCGGCGCACCGAGGGCGACGACGTAGTCAATCGACTTGTCCTGCTGCAGCTTCGCGGTGATCGTCGACTCGACCGACGGCATGTCCTTGCTGTTGACGTTCAGGATCTCCGACGGACCCTTGAAGCCCTGCTGCACGCCGGCGCACCGCGACTCCAGCGCCACCTGGCCCTGCTCCTGGATGATGCAGACGACCTTCTTCGCGCCGTCCTTCTGCAGACGCTCCCCGGCGGTGACGCCTGCCAGCTTCTCGTCCTGGCCGAAGTACTCCTGGACGCCCATGGCTTTCCAGTTGTCGAAACCGGAGTTGAAGGCCACGACAGGAATGTTCTTGGCCAGCGCGGCCTTGACGGCCGGTGCCATCGCGTCGGGCTTGGCCAACGTCAGCGCGATGCCGTCGACGCCGCTGTCGATCGCTGTCTGCACGAGGTTGGCCTGGTTCGGCGCCTCGGGATCGTTGGAGTAGCGCAACTCGATGTTGTCCTTGTCGGCGGCGGCCTGCGCGCCCTTGCGGATGAGGTCCCAGAACGAGTCGCCCGGCACCTCGTGGGTGATCATCGCGACCGTCGCTCGCGGGGTGTTCGCCTGCCCGGCACCCATCCCGCCGCCCTCTTCGCGCGGCTTGCCTCCGGTGGAGGAGCAGGACGCGATCCCGAGAACGAGCACGCTTGCCCCCGCGATTGCTGCGAGCCGACTGAACCTCATTGTTTCTCCTTGTGCACGAGTGCAACGGAACACGCTTCAGAGTTGATGTAATACGGCTCACAGGCGAATGTCAATATTTTGTCCTGACATTAGGACTGCAGATCAAATGCTAGGGTGCGTCGAATCTGATCCTTGACGAACGGACAGCAAACGATGAACGATTTCAGTCTCGCGGTCTGCTCCGAGATGGTCTTCACCGACCTCCCGCTCGTCGACCGGGTGCGGCGCATCTACGACCTCGGCTTCGCCGTCGAGATCTGGAGTTGGCACGACAAGGACCTCGACGCGCTGGCCGCGACGGGCGCGCGGTTTTCGTCGATGACCGGTTACCTGCACGGCGACCTGATCGACCCCGCGAGCGCCGACGAGGTGGTCAGGACCGCCGAACTCAGCATCAAAGCCGCTGAGACGCTTGGCGTTGCGCGCCTCAACCTGCACACCGCCGAACTGGTCGACGGGACGGTGGCGCGGCCTCGGCACCGCGCCACCGGCGAGATGTGGCTGACGGCGCAGCGCGCGCTCGAGCGGATCGGCGACCTCGGCGCGGCGGCCGACGTCACGTTCTGCGTGGAGAACCTGAACACGGTCGTCGACCATCCCGGCGTGCCGCTGGCCCGCGCGAAGGACACGCTCGCGCTCGTCGAGGGCGTCGGCCATCCCAATGTGCGGATGATGCTCGACCTCTACCACGCGCAGATCGGCGAGGGGAACCTCGTCGAGCTGGTTCACCGCTGCGGCGACGCGATCGGCGAGGTGCAGGTCGCTGATGTGCCTGGCCGCTGCGAGCCGGGCACCGGTGAGATCCACTACCCCGCGATCGCGAAAGCGCTGCGCGACATCGGGTTCGCCGGAACTGTCGGCCTGGAGGCGTACGCATCAGGCAGCGGCGTCGAGGGCAGCGAAGCGGCCCTGACCGCGTTCCGCGCCGCCTTCTCGTAACGGTCACCATTCCCGGCGGAGGAAATCAGCGGTCGACGAGCGTGGTGTCGAAGTAGTAGCGCGACGCGCGATACACATGCGTGCCGAACTCGACGGCAGTGCCGGAGTCGTCGAATGCGGTGCGCGCCATCGTCAGCAGCGGCGCGCCGGGCTTCTCGTCGAGCAGCTTGGCCTCGGCCCTCGTCGCGCCGCGCGCGCCGATGCGCTGACGGGCCAGCCGGATGTGCACGCCGCGGGTACGCAGCGACGAATACAACCCGTTGCTCTCCAACTCCTCGGCATCCGGCGCGATGTCGACGGGCAGATGATTGGTCATCACCGCGAGCGGCTCACCGTTGGCGCAGCGCAGCCGGTGAATCGACACCACCTCGCGGTCGTCCTTCAGGCTCAGCTCGCGGGCGACCTCTTCATCGGGCGGACCGACGTGATACTCGAGCAGCTGGGTGGTGGGCTCCTGACCCGCCCGCGTCAGGTCGTCGTACAGGCTCGTCAGCTCGACACGACGGTGGACCGGGTTCTGCACGACCTGCGTACCCACGCCGCGCTTGCGAACGAGCAGACCCTTGTCGACGAGTTCCTGGATGGCGCGGCGCGTCGTCGGTCGAGACAAGGTCAACCGTTTCGCCAGTGCCAGTTCGTTTTCGAACCGGTCGCCGGGCGCCAGTTCGCCATCGCGGATCGCGGCCTCTATCGCCTGGGCAAGCTGATAGTAGAGAGGGACAGGGCTTGACCTGTCGAGCTCCACAGCCAGTGGCACGGTGACTCCGATCTCGGGTCCGACCCAGCAACGGTAGCTGAATACTAGCATCGCATGACCGCAAGTTAGAATGTCAGGACAAACTATTGACATGCTGGAGTGTCGCAGGGCACAGTCGTACTCACGTCACCACAACCGCCGGAGAGCGATCTTGACCAGCATGCAGCCCTACGACGTGCTCGCCATCGGGCGCAGCGGCGTCGACATCTATCCCCTTCAGATCGGCGTCGGCCTCGAGCACGTCGAATCGTTCGGAAAGTTCCTCGGCGGCAGCGCCGCCAACGTCGCAGTGGCCGCCGCACGGCTCGGCAACCGCACGGCGCTGATCTCCGGTGCCGGTGACGATCCGTTCGGCACATTCGTCCGCAACGAGCTCGCCGGCCTCGGCGTCGACAACCGCTATGTGACGACCCACGACGAGTACCCGACGCCCGTGACGTTCTGCGAGATCTTCCCGCCGGACAACTTCCCGCTGTACTTCTACCGTCGCCCCAGCGCGCCGGATCTGCAGATCCGTCCCGACGAACTCGACCTCGACGCCGTCCGGTCCGCCAAGCTCTACTGGTCGACGGTCACCGGCCTGTCCGAAGAGCCAAGCCGCAGCGCACATTTCGCGGCGTGGGAGGCCCGCGGCCGTAATCGGCACACGGTGCTCGACCTGGATTACCGGCCGATGTTCTGGCAGTCCCCGGCCGCGGCGACCGAGCAGGTGCAGAAGGCGCTGTCTCACGTCACTGTCGCCGTCGGCAACCGCGAGGAGTGCGAGATCGCGGTCGGCGAGAGCAACCCACACCGGGCGGCCGATGCGCTCCTCGACCTCGGCGTCGAGTTGGCGATCGTCAAGCAGGGCCCGCGCGGCGTACTCGGCAAGACCAAGCACTCTCACGTCAGCGTGCCACCCAACGACGTCGACGTCGTCAACGGACTCGGCGCTGGGGATGCGTTCGGCGGCAGCCTCTGTCACGGTCTGCTGCACGGCTGGCCGCTGGAGAAGACGCTGCGCTACGCGAACGCCGCGGGGGCGATCGTTGCGTCGCGCCTCGAATGCTCGACGGCGATGCCGACGGCGGCCGAGGTTGCCGCACTCGCTGACCAAACGGCGGTGGAGGCGGTCAATGTCTGACGTTGTCTGCCGCGACTACGCCGAGATCACCGATGTGCGGGCGTCGGACCCGCAGGCCGTCGAGCGGGCATGGCAGTCCCGCACCATCCGACCCGCGGTCCGCGGCGACGGCAGGCTGATGATCGTCGCCGCCGACCATCCTGCGCGCGGCGCCCTCGGCGTCGGCGACCGCCCGACCGCGATGAACAGCCGCACCGACCTCCTCGACCGCCTGCGCGCGGCGCTGGCCAACCCGGGTGTCGACGGCGTGCTCGCGACCTCCGACATTCTCGACGACCTGCTTCTGCTCGGTGCGCTCGAGGACAAGGTGGTGTTCTCCTCGATGAACCGCGGCGGTTTGGCGGGCGCGCAGTTCGAACTCGACGACAGGATGACGGCCGCGACGGCGGCGGCCACCGCGGCGGCGCGGATGAACGGCGGAAAGATGTTGTGCCGCATCGACCTCGGCGATCCCGGCACCGTGCGGACGTTGGAGACGTGCGCACGCGCCATCGACGAACTCGCCTCGCACGGGCTCATCGCGATGGTGGAACCGTTCATGTCGTGCCGGGTCGACGGCAAGGTGCGCAACGATCTCAGCCCCGACGCCGTCATCAAGTCGGTGCACATCGGGCAGGGCCTGGGCTCGACGTCCGCATACACCTGGATGAAGCTGCCGGTCGTCGACGAGATGGACCGGGTGATGGAGTCCACGACGCTGCCGACGCTGCTTCTGGGCGGTGACCCGGCTGATCCCGACGAGGCCTTCGCCAGCTGGGAGAAGGCGCTTGCGCTGCCATCGGTGCGCGGGCTGATCGTCGGCCGCACCCTTCTGTATCCCGCGGACGACGACGTCACCGCCGCGGTGTCGACAGCCGTTTCGATGGTGAGGTGAGCATGCATTCCAAGTACTACATCCCCGCCAACAGCGCGACACTCCCCTACACCGTCGACGTCACCCCCGAATCCGCGGGCTGGTCCGAGGCGAGTCTGTGGGTCGTCGAGCTGGAGTCGACGAGCGAACTCACGCTGAGCACGTCGGACATCGAGGTGATGATCCTTCCGCTTGCAGGCGGAGGCAGCGTGGAGTGCGACGGCGAGACGTTCGAACTCTCGCATCGCGCATCGGTTTTCGACGGGCCCGCCGACATGGTCTACATCGGCACCGGCCGAAGCTACACGCTGCGCGGCGAAGGCAGGATCGCGATCTGCGGCGCCCGCACCACCAAGCAGCTGGCCAACCGCAGAGTGGCTGCCGCCGACGTCTCTGTCGAACTGCGCGGCACCGGCAATTGCAGCAGGCAGGTGCACAACTTCGGCACCGCGGGCGTGTTCGACGCGGACTCGCTGATCGCGTGCGAGGTGATCACGCCCGGTGGTAACTGGTCGAGCTATCCGGCGCACAAGCATGACGAGGAGACGCCCGTCGAGTCGGCGCTCGAGGAGATCTACTATTTCGAGATCGCCTCCGGCCCAGACGATTCCCGCGGCTTTGGTTATCACCGCGTGTACGGCACCCCGAGCAGGCCGATCGAGGTCCTCGAAGAGGTGCGCAGCGGTGACGTCGTGCTGGTTCCGCACGGCTACCACGGCCCGTCGGTCGCAGCGCCCGGCTACCACATGTACTACCTCAACGTGATGGCCGGACCGGGCGAGGAACGGGCCTGGAAGATCGTCGACGACCCCGAGCACGCATGGTTGCGCGGCACCTGGGACGACCAGGCCGTCGACCCTCGCCTGCCCCTGCACTCACGGAAGGTGTGACGTGGTTTCCAAGGCATCCGCGTTCAAGGCCCCCCACAACGAGCCGACCGTGCGACTCACGGTGTCGCAGGCCGTCGTTCGGTTCCTGGCCAACCAGTACGTCGAGCGCGACGGCGAGCGCGGCAAGTTCTTCGCTGGCTGCTTCGGCATCTTCGGGCACGGCAACGTGGCCGGGATGGGACAGGCGCTGCTGCAGGCCGAGGTGGAAGCCGAGCAGGCGGGCACCGAGCCCGCACTGCGATATGTGTTGGGGCGCAACGAGCAGGCGATGGTGCACACCGCCGCCGCATACGCCAGGCAGAAGGACCGCCTCCAGACGTGGGCGGTGACCGCGAGCATCGGACCGGGGTCGACGAACATGCTCACCGGCGCGGCACTGGCCACCATCAACCGGCTGCCGGTGCTGCTGCTTCCGTCGGACACCTTCGCGACCCGGGTCAGTGCGCCGGTGCTGCAGGATCTCGAGCAGCCGCACGACAACGAGCTGACGGTCAACGACGCCTTCAAACCGCTGTCGCGCTTCTTCGACCGGGTGTGGCGGCCCGAGCAGTTGCCGTCGGCGCTGATCGGCGCAATGCGTGTGCTCACCGACCCCGTCGAAACCGGCACAGCCACCATCGCGCTGCCGCAGGACGTGCAGGCCGAAGCGTTCGACTGGCCGGAATCGCTGTTCGCCGAACGCACCTGGCATGTCGCACGC
The DNA here is from genome assembly GCA_035279185.1 of Mycobacterium sp. Taxonomy (GTDB): domain Bacteria; phylum Actinomycetota; class Actinomycetes; order Mycobacteriales; family Mycobacteriaceae; genus Mycobacterium. The sequence goes on along the minus strand of DATEIG010000104.1, from coordinate 2,676 downwards.
CCGCTGCCCGAGCGCGCGATGGTCGCCAAGGCCGCCGAGATCATCCGATCGGCCCAACGACCACTGATCGTGGCGGGCGGCGGCGTGATCTACTCGGGCGCCAGCGATGTGTTGAGGGCGTTCGTCGAACAGACCGGCATCCCGGTGTCGGAAACGCAGGCCGGCAAGGGTTCACTGCCCTACGACCACCCGCAGTCGGTCGGCGCCGTCGGCTCGACGGGCACCACCGCCGCCAACGCACTGGCGGCCGACGCGGACGTCGTCATCGGAATCGGCACCCGCTACAGCGACTTCACCAGCGCGTCGCGCACCGCGTTCAACGACCCGGACGTGCGGTTCGTCAACATCAATGTCGCCTCGTTCGACGCCGTGAAGCAGGGCGGACTCTCGGTCGTCGCGGATGCGCGCGAAGCCCTCGAGGCGCTGACGGAAGCGCTGAGCGGCTACGCGGTCAGCGGCGAATACCGCAGTCGCACGGTCGAACTCGCACAGGAGTGGGACGACACCGTCACCGCCGCCTACCGCGTCGATGCGGATGGCAGCGCGCTGACCCAGAGCCAGGTGATCGGGCTGGCGAACACGCTGTCCGAACCGCGCGACGTGGTCGTGTGCGCTGCCGGATCGATGCCCGGGGATCTGCACAAGCTGTGGCGCACCCGCGACCGCAAGGGATACCACGTCGAGTACGGCTATTCGTGCATGGGCTACGAGGTGGCAGGCGGCATCGGTGTGCGGATGGCCGCTCCGGACCGCGACGTGTTCGTCATGGTCGGCGACGGCTCCTATCTCATGATGGCCACCGAACTCGTCACCGCCGTGCAGGAAGGCGTCAAGGTCATCCTCGTGCTGGTGCAGAACCACGGCTTCGCATCGATCGGCTCACTGTCGGAGTCGTTGGGATCGCAGCGATTCGGCACCGCCTACCGGTATCGGGACGACTCGGGTCGGCTTGCCGGCGACAAGCTGCCCGTCGACCTGGCGGCCAACGCCGCCAGTCTCGGCGCCGAGGTCATCAAGGTGACGACGGCCGCGGAGTTCACCGATGCGGTCAAGGTGGCCAAGGCCAACGAGCACACCACCGTCATCCACGTCGAAACCGACCCGCTGATCTACGCGCCCGACAGCCGATCCTGGTGGGACGTGCCGGTCAGCGAGACCTCCCAACTGGACTCCACCGCCGATGCGTACGAGACCTACGCCGATTGGAAGAAGGTGCAGCGCCCCTACACCAAGCCCTACGACGCGAAGGACTGATCGATGAGCACGATTCTCGTTGGCTCCGCTCCGGATTCGTGGGGCGTGTGGTTTCCCGACGATCCCGGTCAGACGCCGTACACCCGTTTCCTCGACGAGGTCGCCGCATCGGGCTACACGTGGATCGAGCTGGGCCCGTACGGCTATCTGCCCACCGACCCCAAGCAGTTGTCGGACGAGTTGGCGTCGCGGGACCTGAAGCTGTCGGCGGGCACGGTGTTCGAGCACCTGCATCACGACGATTCCTGGGATGCGGTGTGGAAGCAGATCGAGGACGTCGCCAAGCTGACCGCGGCCGTGGGCGGTAAGCATGTCGTCGTCATCCCCGAGATGTGGCGCGACCCGTCGACCGGCGCCGTCCTCGAGGACCGCAACCTCACCCCCGAGCAGTGGCGCAAGAAGACAGACGGGATGAACGAGCTCGGCAAGGCGATGTTCGAAAAGTACGGCGTGCGTGCGCAGTACCATCCGCATGCCGACAGTCACGTCGACACCGAGGAGAACGTGTACCGCTTCCTCGACGGCACCGACGGCGAGTTCGTGAACCTGTGCCTGGACACCGGCCACATCAGCTACTGCGGCGGTGACAACATCGCGATCATCGAGAGGGCGCCGGAGCGCATCGGCTATCTGCACCTCAAGCAGGTCGATCCCGAGGTTCAGGCCAAGGTCATCGCCGAGGATCTGCCGTTCGGCGAGGCGGTCAAGCTGGGTGCGATGACGGAGCCGCCGCGCGGCATCCCGGAGATGCCGCCGCTGCTCGCGGCCATCGAACGGCTGGGGGTCGACGTCTTCGCGATCGTCGAACAGGACATGTACCCCTGTGAGGTCGACGCTCCGCTGCCCATCGCCAAACGCACACGCCAGTATCTCGGTTCGTGCGGTGTTCCGTCCGTCACGTTCGCCTAGCAGTACAGGAACCACCATGTCTGATCTTCGTATCGCGGTCCTCGGCGTCGGCATCATGGGCGCCGACCACGTCGCGCGAATCACCAGCCGTATCAGCAACGCCCGCGTCGTCGTGGTCAACGACTACCTCACCGAGAAGGCCGAACAGGTGGCGGCTTCGGTGCCGGGCTCGCGGGTCGTGGCCGATCCGCTCGACGCCATCGCCGACCCCGACGTCGACGCGGTCGTCCTTGCCACACCGGGTCCGACGCATGAGAAGCAACTGCTGGCGTGCCTCGAGCACGGCAAGCCGGTGCTGTGCGAGAAACCGCTCACCACCGACGCGGAGACCTCGCTCGCCGTGGTGAAGCGGGAGGCCGAACTCGGCACAAGGCTGATCCAGGTCGGGTTCATGCGTCGCTTCGACAACGAATACGCCCACTTGAAGGCGCTGATCGACGGCGGCGAGTTCGGCGAGCCGCTGCTGCTGCACTGCGCACACCGCAATCCGGCAGTGCCGCAGGGCTTCGACAG
>DATEIG010000103.1:0-12825 GCA_035279185.1 Mycobacterium sp. | reverse complement strand
GCTCCTTGCAGTACTCCTCCGACTCCCAGGCCTGCAGGTGCGCCAGCACCACAGACGCGAACGCCTCGTGGATCTCGTAGAAGTCGAAATCCTGCAGGCTCAGGCCGTTTCGGGCCAGCAGGCGCGGCACCGCGTAGGTCGGCGCCATCAGCAGGCCGTCACGACCGTTGACGTAGTCCACGGCAGCCGTCTCGGCGTCCACGTAGTACGCCAGCACCGGATGTCCGTGCGCCTGCGCCCATTCCTCGGTGGCCAGCAGCGACACCGACGCGCCGTCGGTCAGCGGCGTCGAGTTGCCCGCCGTCATCGTCGCGTCGCCGGACTTCACGCCGAACACCGGCTTGAGCTTGGCCAGCTTCTCCGCTGACGAATCCGCCCGCAGGTTGTTGTCCCGGTAGACGCCGAGGAACGGGGTGACCAGGTCGTCGAAGAAGCCGCGGTCGTAGGCGGCGGCCATGTTGTTGTGGCTGGCCGCGGCCAACTCGTCCTGGTCGGTGCGCTTGATGCCCATCTCTTTGGCGGTGACGGCCGCGTGCTCGCCCATCGACATTCCGGTGCGCGGTTCGCTGTTCACCGGAATCTCGACGCCCAGAGCCGCGGGCAGTTTGCCGACGAGCTTGAGACGGTCGACGTTCGACTTGGACCGGCGCAGCCCGAGCAGCACCCGACGAAGGTCGTCGCCGAACGCGATCGGGGCGTCAGAGGCGGTGTCGACGCCACCCGCGGCGGCCGCGTCGTACCTGCCGGCAGCGATGCCGTCGGCCGCGGCGATGGTCGCCTGCAGACCGGTGCCGCACGCCTGCTGGATGTCGAAGGCCGGGGTGTAGGAGGAGAGCGCGCTGCCGAGGACGCACTCGCGCATCAGGTTGAAGTCGCGGCTGTGCTTGAGTACCGCTCCGCCGATCACCGCGCCGAGTTTCTCGCCCGCGAGGTCGAAGCGGTCGATCAGCCCGCCGAGCGCGGCGGTGAACATGTCCTGGTTGGAGGCGTTCGCGTACGCGCCGTCCGACCGTGCGAACGGGATTCGGTTGCCGCCGAGAATTGCGACCCGTCGGTGGGTATCACTAGCCATGCACCCATAGTACCCACCCTTCTTACTCTGGAGTAAGTTCGTCCCCATGGCTACCGACCTGTACTCACAACTCGTTCACTCGGCGCCCGGAAACTTCCTCGCCAAGCAGCTCGGCATTCCCCAACCCGAGACGCTCCGCCGCTACAAGCAGGGCGAGCCGCCGCTGGCGGGCTCCCTGCTCATCGGCGGGGAAGGCCGTGTCGTCGAGCCCCTGCGCCTGGCGCTGGCCGAGGACTACGACGTGGTGAGCAACAACATCGGCGGGCGCTGGGCCGACTCGTTCGGCGGTCTGGTGTTCGACGCCACCGGCATCAGCGAGCCCGCGGGCCTGAAGGCCCTCTACGAGTTCTTCACGCCGGTGCTGCGCAACATCGGCCCGTCGGGGCGTGTCGTGGTCATCGGAACGACCCCCGACGAGGCGGCCAGCCCGCACGAGCAGATCGCGCAGCGCGCGCTCGAGGGCTTCACCCGGTCGCTGGCCAAGGAGATGCGGCGCGGCGCGACGGTGTCGCTGGTGTATCTGTCCCCCGACGCGAAGCCCGCGGCAACGGGGCTGGAGTCGACGCTGCGGTTCATCCTGTCGGGCAAGTCGGCCTACGTCGACGGGCAGGTGTTCCGGGTCGGACCCGACGACGCTTCGCCGCCCGCCGACTGGGACAAGCCACTCGACGGCAAGGTCGCCGTCGTCACCGGTGCTGCTCGCGGTATCGGCGCCACGATCGCCGAGGTGTTCGCCCGCGACGGCGCGAAAGTGGTCTGCGTCGACGTCGAGGCCGCCCACGACGCGCTCGGTGAGACTGCGAGCAAGGTCGGCGGCACCGCGCTGACACTCGACGTCACCGCCCCCGACGCTGTCGACAAGATCAGCGAACACGTCCGCGAGCACCACGGGGGCCGGGTCGACATCCTGGTCAACAACGCGGGCATCACCCGCGACAAGCTGATGGCCAACATGGACGAGTCCCGGTGGGATTCGGTCGTCGCCGTGAATCTGCTTGCGCCGCTTGCTCTCACCGAGGGACTCGCAGACAACGGCACCCTGGCTGACAACGGCCGGGTGATCGGTCTGTCGTCGATGGCGGGCATCGCGGGTAACCGGGGCCAGACCAATTACGCCGCCACCAAAGCGGGCATGATCGGGCTGACCGACGCCCTGGCCCCGAAGCTCGGTGAGAAGAACATCACGATCAACGCCGTCGCGCCGGGGTTCATCGAGACGAAGATGACCGAGGCGATACCGCTCGCCACCCGCGAGGTGGGCCGGCGGCTGAATTCGCTGTACCAGGGCGGCAAGCCGGTCGACGTCGCCGAGGCCATCGCCTACTTCGCCAGCCCGGCGTCGAATGCCGTGACCGGGAATACGATCCGGGTCTGCGGACAGGCCTGGCTGGGCGCCTAGGGTGACACTGTGACTCAACCGTCTGGGCTGAAGAACCTGCTGCGTGCCGCCGCGGGTGCACTGCCGTTCGTCCCGCGCGGCGACTCGCTTCCCGACCGCACTCTGACCGTCGACGAACTCGAGATCGACAGGGCCAACGTCGCCGCGTACGCCAACGTCACCGGGCTGCAGTTCGGGGACACCGTGCCGCTGACGTATCCGTTCGCGCTCACCTTCCCGACCGTGATGGCGCTGGTGACGGGTTTCGACTTCCCCTTCGCCGCAATGGGTTCCGTGCACATCGAGAACCACATCACCCAATATCGACCCATCGCCGTCACCGATACGCTCAGCGTCGCCGTGCACGCGGAGAACCTGCGCGAACACCGCAAGGGTCTGCTGGTCGACATCGTCACCGACATCAAGGTCGGCAACGAGAACGCCTGGCATCAGGTGACGACGTTCCTGCACCAGCAGCGGACCAGCCTGTCGGATGAGCCGAAGCCGCCGCCAGAGAAGCAACCCAAGCCCGGTCCGCCGAACGCCCTCCTTCGGATCACGCCGGGCCAGATCCGCCACTACGCCTCGGTCGGCGGTGATCACAACCCGATCCACACCAACCCGATCGCGGCGAAACTGTTCGGTTTCCCGACCGTCATCGCGCACGGGATGTTCAGCGCTGCTGCGGTGCTTGCCAACGTCGAGGGACAGTTGCCTGGGGCCGTGAAGTATTCGGTGCGGTTCGCCAAACCGGTTGTGCTGCCTGCCACCGCGGGTCTGTATGTCGATCGAATCGACGGCGGGTGGGAGCTCAACCTGCGCGACGTCAAGAAGGGCGAGCCGCACCTGAAGGGCACCGTCACCGCGCTGTAGGTGGTTCTGAATTGATCGCGCGCAGCGTGAGTGGCCACTCATGGCGCGCGAATCTCTCGAAAGGGTGCGACAACTGGCCGCTCGGCACTCTCTAGGGCTAGCCGACGTTCTGCGCCTCGTACAGCCGCTTGTACAGGCCGTCCTCCGCGATGAGCGCGTGATGATCACCCGCCTGCGCGATGCGGCCATTCTCCAACACAAGGATTCGATCCGCCACTGCCGCAACGAAATCCATGTCGTGGCTGATGATCACACAGGTCCGGTCGCGCGCATAGTCACGGATGACCCCGGTCAGCCTCGCGCGCTGATCGGCGTCCAGGTTCTCCGTCGGCTCGTCGAGCAGGAGGACCTCTGGTTTACGCAGCAGGCAGCGAGCCAGTGCGATCAGGCGCTTCTGGCCACCGGACGGCACCTGCACATCCATCACCGTGTCGTAGCCCGCAGCCATCTTCGCGGGGTCGGTGATGATCGAGTGCACGTGCGCGGCCTCGCACGCCTCGATGATCTCGGCTTCGCTCGCGTCATGGCGGGCCAACCGGATGTTCTCCCGAATGGTGTCTTTGGTGAAGAACGGGAACTGCGCGAGCTTGGACACTTGCTCACGCAGCGATTCGATGGTCACCGCCGCGATGTCGTGACCGTCGAGGAGGATTCGGCCGCTGCCCACATCGAGGAACCGCAACGCGAGATTGAAAACCGTCGACTTCCCCGACCCCGTACCGCCCACCAGCGCAACTGTTTCGCCCTCGGCGACGGAGAAGGACAGCCCGTCGATGATGTTCACCCCCGGCGTGTAGCCGAACGTCACGTCGGAGAACACCAGGTTGCCGTGAACCTCGCCGAGGACCGCGGCGTCGGGTGAGTCCGTGACCGTCGGCCTCGTGTCGAGCAGTTCGTAGGTCGACGCGGCACTCGGCGCCACCGACTGATAGGTGGTGTAGGCGCCCATCACCCGTTGCGCAGCGCTGAACATCCTCGGAACCATTCCGGTGAACACGATCAACCCGGCGAAGGTCAAGCCGAAGCCGGCGCTGAACCCGATGCCGACCAGCAACACCACAACGGTGCTGAGCGCCACGAACACCTGGGAGCCGTTCGCGGTCGCCTGCATCCACACGATCGAGGCCGCATCGTTTCGCGCTGCCTCGTCGGACACCGCATGAAAGCGCTTGCTCCGCACGGGTTGCGCATTGAACGTCTGGATCTCGGTGATCCCGCTGACGGTCTGTTCGACCTCCGTGGCCATCGCCCGCTCCGACGTCATGACCCGGCGCATGGCAGCCTGAACCGCCCGGCCCGCGAACCTCAGCGTGACGAGCGCCAGCGGGGTGAGGACCAGTGCCGCCACCGTCATCTGCCACGAGATCGCCAGCAGATAGGCGATGACGACCGCCAGCACCGCCACGTCGATGAGTGGCGGAAGCAAACAGTCGGTCAGAAGACGTTGCACCCCTGCTGGTTCCGTGGTCACGCGCTGGATCAACTCGCCGGTGCGCGTGCCTGCGAAGTAGTCCAGTGACAGCGACTGCACGTGGTCGTAGACGCGCTGACGGATGTCCACCACGAGCGCGCGCTGCACCTTGGCGCTGATCCACGCGTCGACGAAGTACATCAGCTGGTTCACCAGCAGCGAGCCCGCCCACACCGCCAGCAGCACCGCGAAGGGGACGGGACCGGCCAGCGATCCCAGCAGACCGTCCTCCCTGGCGACCAGCGGGCCCTGCATGTCCCAGACTCCACCGAGGTTGCCGCGTTCACCGGCGTCCGCGATCACCTGCACCAGCGGTCCGAACGCCGCGGCCGAGATGTAGGGCAGCGCCGACGCCACCACACCGACCACCAGGGACACGGCGATGAGTCCCCGCACGGCGCTGAGCATCCCGATGCTGCGCCACACCAGTCGTGACGAGTTCACGCCTAGAGGATGCTCGATGGCCGCGACCCCTGTCCTACAGTCGAGCGATGACAGCGCAGAAGATGCCGCCGGCCCGACTCGTCCGCGCAATCGAGCGCGCCCGACACGTGCTCGGCCGCGCGCACCAACGCAGCGTGCCCGCCGCAGGCGCGATGATGGACATGATCCTGTGGGCCTGGCGCGTGCAGGGCATCTCCGTGGCTGCCGAGCTCAAGATCGCCGATGCGCTTGCCGACGGCCCGCTGACCGCCGACGAGCTGGCCAGGCGGGTCGGCGCGGATCCCGATGCGATCGCCAGGCTGATGCGTGCGCTGATCGGCGAAGGCATTTTCACGCGGCGCCGCGATGGCCGATTCGCCCTCAACGCCCTCGGCGAGACATTGCGTTCGGACGCACCGATGTCGATGGCCGGCATGGCCCGCATGGTGGGCCATCCGGCCTACCGTGAACACTGGAGCGGCTTGGCCGACGCGGTTCGCACCGGGGAGGCGTATGTGCCGAAACTTCGCGGGATGAGCTCGTGGGAGTATCTCGACCAGCAACCGGAGTTCGCAGCGATCTTCAACGACGCGATGACGAGCGTCTCGGAATTCGCCGTGGAACCGGTGGTCGCCGCATACGACTTCTCCGCGTTCCCGACCATCGTCGACATCGGTGGCGGCCACGGCCGCCTGCTGTCGGCGATCATCGCGGCGACGCCTGGCTCCAGCGGCATCCTCTTCGATCTTCCCCAGGTGGTCGAGGGGGCGGCGGAGCTGTTGGCCAAGCACGGCGTCGAAGACCGGGTGCGGGTCGAGGGCGGCTCCTTCCTCGATTCGGTGCCCGAGGGCGGCGACGCCTACGTGATGAAGAACATCATCCACGACTGGGCCGACGCAGAGTCGGTGACGATCCTGAAGAACATTCGAAGGGCGGCCAAGCCCGGCGACACGCTGCTGTTGGTCGAGTTCGTCATCCCCGAGCACGATCGCGAGTTCATCGGCAAATGGGCCGATATGGAGATGCTCGTGCAGTTGGGGGCACAGGAGCGCACTGCCGACGAGTATCGAAAGCTGTACGAGCAGGCCGGGTTTCAGATGACCCGGGTGGTTCCGACCGCTGGACCCATCAGCATCGTCGAAGGCCGAGCTGTTTAGCTTTGCTCGGCGGCGCGCCCGCCGTCGAGCGTGATCACCCGGTCGGCCACGGCGGCAACGAAATCCATGTCGTGGCTGATCACCACGCAGGTCCGCTCGGCGGCGTAATCGCGAATCACCCGGATCAGCCTGGACCGTTGATCTGGATCGAGGTTCTCCGTGGGCTCGTCCAGCAGAAGCACCTCCGGTTCGCGAAGGAGACACCGCGCCAACGCGATCAACCGCTTCTGCCCACCCGAGGGCACCTGTACATCGACGATGGTGTCGTAACCGTTGGGGATCTTCGAGGGATCGACGATGACGGGATGCACCTGGGCCATCGCGCACGCGTTCTCGATATCGGCGTCCGTGGCGGTCGCCCGCCCCATCCGCACGTTCTCCCGGATTGTGTCTTTGGCGAAGAAGGGGAACTGAGCGAGTTTGGACACCTGTTCGCGCAGCGATGCGATCGTCACGCCGGCGATATCGTGGCCGTCGAGGGTGATCCGGCCGCCCTGCGGGTCGAGAAAGCGCAGCAGCAGATTGAACACGGTGGTTTTACCGCATCCGATCGGCCCTACCAGGGCGACCGTTTCGCCGGCTTCGATCGAGAAGGACACTCCCTCGAGAACTCTCTGTTCCGGCAGGTAGGAGAACGTGACGTCGTCGAAGACGATGTTGCCGCGAACCTCGCTCAACGGTCGGGCATCTGGAGAGTCCCGCACGGTGGGCCTTGTGTCGAGCAGTTCGTAGGTGGCGACCACATTGGGATACACCGACCTGTACGCGGTGTAGGCGGCGATGATGCGCTGGACAGCGGCGAACATCGTCGGGACGAATCCGACGAACACCACAAGGCCGGCGAACGTCAAACCGAAGCCTGCAGAGTACGCAATGCCGACCACCAACACCAGCACCGTGCTCAGTGCAACGAGGATCTGAACGCTCGTGGTACCGGTGTTGGTCCAGATCAAGACCATCGCAACGCTTTTCGCGGCAGACTTCGATGCGACCAGGAACCGGGCGCTACGCCGCTCCTCGGCGTTGAAGACCTGTACCTCCGAAATACCGCTGACCGTCTCCTCCAACTCCCCGCCCAGCTGGCGATGCGCCGTCATCATGCGCTGCGTCGCCGCCTGGACGCCCCTTCCGGTGATTCGGAGCGCGACGTAGGCAAGCGGCGAAAGCACAAGTGCCACGATCGTCATCTGCCATGACAGAGCAATGAGGTATGCCAGCGCCACGACGAGCACCGCGCTGTCGATCAACGGCGGGATCAGACACACGGTCAGCAGACGCTGGACACCGGCCGCCTCCAACTGCACCCGCTGCATCAGCGCTCCGACGCGCGAGCCGGTGAAGAAGTCCAGCGACAGTGTCTGGATGTGGTCGTGGACACGCTGACGAATGACCGTCAGCATCCGCCAATCGACGCGGGCGTCGATCCATGTCTTGACGAGACCGAGAAGCTGCGCCGATAGCAGTGCGACCGCCCAGACGATCAACAGCGCGCCGAACGGCATGGGGCTGGCCAGCCAGCCAAGGAGGCCTTCGTCGGCGCCGTCGCGGCGGCTCAGCAGTGCCCCCTCGAGGTGCCAGACATCCGCGAGGTCGCCCTGCATGCCCGCGTCGGCGACGGCCTGCATGATCGGACCGAGCGCCGCGTTGGACACAAACGGCAGCGCCGACACCGCGAGCCCGAGGGCAATCGACGCCGCGACCGCACCCTTGACCTCGCCGAGCATGCCTGCGCTGCGCCATATGTAGGAGTGCGACGGGCTCATCGCCTACTCCCACACCAGGACGTTGGGCAGTGAGGGGTTTACCGCCCGCAACAAGGTGTAGCCGACGCCCGCGATGCCGCGGAACAGACCGACGTTGAATCGACCTGTCCCGCCGCTCCACCGGTAGTCTCCGCGGGTCCGACGGGTCTCGACGATCGTCGCCAGCCGCTCGACGGCCAGCCTGCGCAATTCGGGGCGGTCCAGCACGTCGCCGGCCTCGCTGAGCAGCTCGATGTTGCCGAGCGTGCCGCAGCACAGGGTGTCCGTCGTCGCAGGCCAGGCGTCCGCGACGCCGTCGAGGGCGCGGCCGATGTCGTGTGCGTGTCGCTCGAGAGGCTCCCTTGCGTGCTTCGTCATCGCGATGCGCGCCAACCCGATGCCGGCTGATCCGTAGCACCATTTGCACGGCCACGTCGAGTCGGCGATGCGACGGAGATCCGCCCATCCGCGATGGGCGGTGTCAAAAGTGGAGTTCTCGAACGCGATACATTCCGTCGCCTGCCGTGCGTACTCCTCGATACCGGTCGCCGACGACAGGGATGCCAGGCTGTATGCGAATCCAGCTGCACCGTGCGACATTCCGTTGAGCGGGTGACCGAAGACGGGGCTCACCCAGGTGCGAGCACCCGGCTGGCCAGTTCTTTCGCGTCCGAGCAACCGTCGCCCGCACATCTCGGCGATGTCCAGTGTGTCCTTGCGGCCGGTCTGTCGATACAGCCGGAGCAGTCCGAGAATGGCACCCGCACTCCCGCTGAGTACGTCGAGATGGTCGTCGGCCGCAATCAACTCGTCGGTGATGAGCGCCGCCGCGACGTGGGCGTCGTCAAGCACGTCATCGTCATCGGCGAGCTCGCCGATCACCGCCAGCGCATAGACGATCGATCCGAGGCCGAGACCAGCTCCGACACCCAGCGACCGGGCGATCCGCGCGGGGTTGCGTCCGCGCAGTTGCCGACGCAGTGCGGTCAGGCCTGAGAGTGCCAAACTCGTGCTCCCGGCATCGCCGGTCACGAAACCGTGTGCGGCGAGGAAGATTCCGATGCCGCAGCTGCCGTTATACATCTCAGGGCCGAGCACGACGAGTTGCGATATCTCGGAGTCGCCGAGCCAGTCGAGGCCGATCCATGCGGCGCTTCTGCCGCGCCGCACCGCGTGCGAGGCCAGCGTCTCGGCTATCGCGCCCGCCTCCGCGGTGAAGGTCGTCGCGAAGGTCGCGGCGTCAGCGGCGGCTTCGGTCAGTGCCTCGGGCGGCCACTGCCGCAAGAGATCGGTGTTCTGCCGGATCACCTCGAGCTGCCAGTCGACCTCCTGGTCATCGAGTTGACGCAGCCGGGCCGATGCACGGCTGATGCCTGCGTCGGTGTCGGTGGTGAAGTATGGGACGTTGAGGTCGACGAGCGCCGAGCGTTCATGCCGCAGCAGCGGCCACATCGGATCCGCATCATTCTCCCAATCAGCCAGCCTCGCAACGAAATCCGCCTGCGCCGACCAGACGCCGCCGTCGCCCATCGCGTGCCGATCCCGGAGACGATTGAGCAGGAATCCGTAGAAGCGCGTCGGTCGGACGACAGTTCGAACTTGCAGCCCGACGAACTCGCCGAACAGCTCGGCGGCCGTTCGCCGTCGCAAGAACCGTGCGTACTCCCCGAAGCCGGACATCAGGTCGTCGACGTAATCGCCCAGTCGGCCGCGCTGTCCGTCGACGTAGGGCATGTTGGACACGGTGGAGACGGTGTCCACCACTCTGACGGGGCTCATCGAGTCGGTGTTGAGGTTCGTCCAGTCAACCGTCGCCCTCGGCGACGAGTTGGAGTTGACGCCGCCGATCACGAAAACGTTGCTGGTGGAGTGCCTTCCGTAGGCGGGCAGTAGCCCGACGGAGAGTACCGAGTCGACCACCGTCCGCATGGCGGATGCGTACGCCTCCCCCGCGTCATCCGTCAGGTCGCCATAGATGCGCGTGTCCTCCGGCTGCAGGATCATCTCGAGATCGATCGGCACCGGATGTGCTCCTGCGGCCAGGATGTTCTCCTGGTGCATGTCGACCGAGACGAACACGTGGAAAAGAGCCAGCCACGCGCCTGCCCGCCGATAGAAAAGTTCGAACTCCTGCCCGTCAACGCATTTGGTGTGCTCGATGAACTCCGTCCAGCCGTAACCGTCCCGCACGAGAACCCGCACCGCTTGCAGCTCGACCGGTGGAGCTGACGCGTTGAGCCTGACCATCAGCGCCGCCCACGCCGCGTCGACGCGCAGATCCTTCGGCTTGTAGACCACGCGCTGACCGTCGTCGAACTCGACGATCTTTACTGTGCGGCCGAAATTGTGCCGATCTGAGACCCCGCCCTGGATGGCCGCCACCCGCAGCTCCGCTGCTTCGCCGCCGAGCAACTCTCCTGTGATCTCCGGGAGGTCGGCGGCCAACCGTGTGACGAACTCGTGCACGGAGCCGACCCACTGCCGGGTCAGCGACGTCATGAGTCGCAACAGCACGGGTTTTGCCTCGAAGAGCTGTCGGAACCCGGCGCCCCTCATGTGTGTGAGGAACTCCCGGTAGCCGACACCCCGGCCCCGCGCCTCGTCGAAGACGTCGTAGAGCGCCGGGGCCGACAATTCCGACAACTCGGAGATCAGAGTATCCCGCAGGTCGCCGAGCGCTCTCTTCGTCAGAGTGTTCCGCAGCGTGGGTGCGAGCCCGTCCGACAAGCGGGTCGCCGCGGCCGCCACCACCGGCGCCAGCAGATGCCCGAAGGGCACCGACACGTCGACTTCGACGTCGGGTCCTGCGGCTGTTTCGAGTGCGGCGGCCACCCAGTCGGCGTCGTCCATCCATGCGGCGGAACCGGCGCATGCCGCCGCGAGACTGGACAGCACCTTCGCGCGCGACATCCCGTCGCGGTCCAACCGCCGCGTGAACAGCGCCGCGTCGGAGCCTGCTGCCGCCTGGCGCCAGGCCGCATACCGGCGTTCGGCGAGCTCTGTGTCGAGTTCCTGTGGCGCTGGATCTGGGTGCGACAGCAGCTCGTCGATCGTCGCGGCGCGGGTCACGATGCGCTCGTAGGCTGGCTCCACGCTGCGCCCCCATCGATCGAGTCGAGCTGCGCGTTCTTAGCTACGCGACAGCGCGGCTAATTCACACGAAAAGCTCAACAAATTCGTGCAATACCGGTGTCGACCGTGCTCATACTGCTAGAGAATTGACCGTCCCGTCAGCATCTGTGCACAACTCCTGCTGACGAGGAACGGAAAGGATCTCAGCTATGAGTACTACCTTCGCGGATGACGTCTTCTCGAGGGACATCTCCGACGCAGCTTTGGAGAACATGGGCGGGATGTCGGCGGCCGCTCAAGCCGCCTGTTCGCTGTGGAGCAGCTACGACGCGTGCGGCTGCACCTGCTGACCGTCCTTGTCTGACGGTGTGCCCTTGAGGCCACGCCAGAACAGGTTGATCATCAGCTCGGCGGCCTCGTCGACATCGGCGTCCCCGGTGCTGACACGGTTGGCGACGGCCTCGCCCGCACCCACCAGCGCCACCGCCATCATGTTGAAATCGGCGTCGGGCTCCGGGTTTCGGGTGCCGGACTGCAGCAGGCGGGCGACGAGGTCGATGATCCGCTCGCGGCCCTCACGCACCGTGTGCGCGAACGCCTGCGAACTGGTCGCCTGCGTGTAGAGCACGATCCACGAGGCGCGGTTGGTGTCGATGTAGTCGAGGAACGACAACACCGCGTTGCGGAGCAGATCCTTGGGGCTCTGGCTGAAGTCGATCTCGCCGCGCACGGTCTCGACGAAGCGGGCGAGTTCGCGGTCGAGGCAGGCCCCGAACAGTTCTTCCTTGCTGCCGTAGTAGAGATACAGCATCGGCTTGGAGATCTCGGCCTGCGCGGCGATCGCGTCCATCGACGTCTCGTGATAGCCGTTGATCGAGAACATCTGCACCGCGGCGTCGAGCATCTGCTGTTCACGGACGGCACGCGGCAGCCGTTTGGTACCACCTGCCATCCGACCAGATTAGCGGTCAGGGCAGCAGCTCGGCCCGGCGCTGTTCCTCCCACAGCGCCATCCGCGTGCGCGCGGGTTCCCCCAAAGCGTCCATGACCAGCGGAATCAGCAGCTCGGTGAGCAGGAAACCGGCGGCCATACTCTGGTAGGCGGTGCCGACCGTGCTCGAGGCGGCGAGCACCACTTCGGCCTCGGGGGCAACCGGGCACGCCAGGTCGTCGGTGATGAGCAGGACGGTCGCTCCCGCCCGATGCACGCGCAGCGCGAGCTCGGCGACGCTGCGCTGGTAGCGGTGGTAGTCGAACAGCACCACGACGTCGTTGCGGGACAGTTCCAGCATCGCGCCCATGTCGGTGCCGTCGGGGTCGGTGAGTACGCGCACACCGGGACGCAGCTGCTCCAGGTGCGCGGCGAGGTGCACGGCCAGCAGATGCGAGAACCGGCCGCCGTGCAGATACACCGTCCGTCCGGTGTCCGACAACAGCGCGACCGCGGTCTCCAGCGCCGAGGAGGGCAGTGCGGCAAGGGTTTCGGCTGCCCGATCGTTCTGCGCCCGCGCCTGTTGGAGGAGGCGGTCGAGCACACCACCCGCGGTCGGCACGTCCGGAAGGCGGGTGATCGGCCCGTTGGACTGGGCCGACAGCTCGGCGCGCAGCGCGACCTGCAGATCGGTGAAGCCGTCGTA
>DATEIG010000102.1:0-5413 GCA_035279185.1 Mycobacterium sp. | reverse complement strand
ACACCGCCATCCGGCGCAGCGCCGCGTTGTCGGCGTGGACGAGCGTCACCTCGTCACCGGCGTAGTCGTACGCGCGCAGAACGGGGAGGAATCCCGGCGGGATGTGCCCGGCGGGAAGCAGGTCGACGAGATCGGGTCCCGTCTGCGTCTGCTCGCCGACCTCGTCGGGCTCGTCACCGGGTTGATCCACCCACCGCTGCAGCATGCCGCTGCCCGCCGGGCCGTCACGAATGATGGTGTAGGGCACGATGTCCCAGCCCAACGCCGCCGACACCAGGTAGGCCGACAGCTCGCGGCCGGCCAGTGTGCCGTCGGGGAAGTCCCACAGCGGCGCCTCGCCCGCGACGGGTTTGTACACGCAGTGCACGGTGAGGTCGCCGAGTTGAGCCTCACAGAGAAACGTGGCGTTGCTTGCGGAACGGATACGTCCGATGACGGTCAGCTCACCGCGCCGCAACGCCTCGCAGTCGCTACTCGTCGGGTTCATCGTCGGGCTCGAGAAGGCTCCGGCGGTACCCGTTGGTGCGCACGCAGATGTGGCCCTCCGGGTCGAGAGGCTCATCGCAGAGCGGGCACGGCGGCCGGCCGGCCGAGATGACGCGGTTGGACCGCGTCGCGAACTGGCGCGCCGATTCGGGGGTGAGGAACACGCGCACGGCGTCGGGCCCGTCCTCGGCGTCGTCGAGCACGACGGAGGCATCGAACTCGGTCTCGGAGACCGCGAGCAGCTCCACGACGACGGTCTGCGCCTCGGAGTCCCACCCGAGGCCCATGGTGCCGACCCGGAACTCCGCGTCGACCGGTGTCACCAGCGGGCTCAGGTCCTCGACGTCGGTTTCCGGCGGAACGGGGGTGCCGAACCGGCGGTTGATCTCCAGCAGAAGCGCCGCGATCCGCTCGGCGAGGACAGCCACCTGCTGCTTTTCGAGGATCACCGAGATGACGCGCTTGTCATGGACGGCTTGCAGGTAGAAGGTGCGGTTTCCGGGCTGCCCGACAGTCCCGGCCACGAAGCGGTCGGGCGTGCGGAAGACATGGATTGCGCGGGGCATGGCTATTCCAAAATACCGCGCTCAGTCGGTCGAGCCGCCGACCACTGCGTCGCTCGACGGCACATCGGAGGCTTCGCCGTCGGCGGCCTCGGGTGGTTTGGCCGCCAAACCGGACGCCAGTTGGTCGCCGGTGTGGTTCACATGAACCACGAAGGGCCGCAGCGATGTGTACCGGATCACACTCATGGACGCGGGATCGGCGGTGATCCGCTGGAAACTGTCGAGATGGGCGCCGAGCGCGTCGGCCACGATCGCCTTGATCACGTCGCCGTGCGTACAGGCCAGCCACAGCACGTCGCCGCTGTGCTCCTCGGCGAGGCGCCGATCGTGGTCGCGCACCGCCTCCACCGCGCGCGCCTGCACGTGGGCGAGGCCTTCGCCGTCGGGGAACACCGCGGCGCTCGGCTGCTGCTGCACCACCGCCCACAGCGGCTCCTTGACGAGGTCGCCGATCTTGCGGCCGGTCCACTGCCCGTAGTCCACCTCGGAGATGCGCTCGTCGACGATCGGGTCGAGGCCCAGAGCGGCGGCCAGCGGCTCGACCGTGCGCCGGCACCGCAGGAGCGGCGACCGCACGATCGCGCGGACCGGCAGCGAGCCGAGCCTGTCAACGACGGCCTTGGCCTGCTCGAGGCCCTTCTCGTCGAGGTCGACGCCCTCGGACCGTCCCGCGAGCGTGTGCGCGGTGTTGGAGGTGGAGCGACCGTGCCGCAGCAGGATCACGGTCATGTCGCCGCCACCACCCCGGTGCCGAGCAGGATCAGAACCACCACGCCGAGGATGACGCGGTAGCCGACGAACCAGTACATGCTGTGGCGCACCAGGAACCGCAGGAACCAGGCCACCGCGGCGAAGCCGACGACGAAGGCGATGACGGTTGCGACGAGGAGTTGCGGGCCGGACGCGCTCATCCCCTCACCCACCGGGTGGAAGGCATCGGGCAGCGAGAACAGCCCCGACGCGAACACCGCCGGGATCGCGAGCAGAAACCCGAACCGGGCCGCGAGCTCACGATCGAGCCCGAGGAAGAGGCCCGCGCTGATCGTCGCGCCGGACCGCGATACGCCCGGCAGAAGCGCCAGGCATTGCGCGAGGCCGACGACAACGCTGTCGCGCCAGGTGAGTTGCTCGACGTCGCGGGTCTGCCGCCCGAAGTACTCGGCCGCCGCGATCACCGCCGAGAACACCACCAGCGCGGTGGCGATCAGCCAGAGATTCCTTGCCCCCGTTCGAATCTCGTCCTTCAGCAGCAGGCCGAGCACTCCGATGGGGATGCTGCCGATGATCACGTACCAGCCGAGCCGGTAGTGGGCGTCGCGCGCCGCGGCGTTGAAGAGGCCGCCGAACCAGGCTTTGACGATGCGCGCGATATCACGGGCGAAGTACACCAGCACCGCGAGTTCGGTGCCGAGTTGCGTTACCGCAGTGAATGATGCGCCTGCGTCGTCGGCGAAGAAGATCCGTGACGTGATCGCGAGATGGCCCGACGAGGACACCGGCAGGAATTCGGTGAGGCCTTGCACCACAGACAGCACGACGACCTGCAACCACGACATCGCCGGGACCTCGACCACGACGACGACCGTACAGTGCTCGTCGGTCAGCGTGCTGTGCGCGGCACCGGATGCGCGTTGGCCACAGCGTCACGGACCGCTGCGACGAGGCTGCGCTCGTCGAACAGGTCGATGTCGGTGGCCCTGCGGGTGCAAACGGCCACCACGTCTTCAGCCTGCGGCACCGGACCCGCCAGCCGGGGGCGGTAGATCTCGACGACGAGCTGCTGGTGCTCGACGTGGAAGGAGAAACTGCGTCCGCCGTCGAGCTGACCGAACCCGCTGGCGTGCAGACCGGTCGAGATGTCCTCGATGGAGAAGCCCGCTGGATTCTTGTCGGCCGAATCACGGCTCGGCGCGAGGCTCATGACCGAACCATACCGCTTCCCGCGGCTTGCCTACACTTGCTGTTCGACTGCCGTCCACATCGCACGCACGAGAGCTACCCGTTGCTAAGACGTATCAAACAAGCAGGTCAGCTGACGTGTTGTGGTGTTCTCGTCGTGATCGGATGTGTTGTGACCGGGTGCACACCCGACCGGTCCGACGCGCCGCCGCCGACGATTGCGCCCGCCGAGGCCGCCGAGTCGCCGCCTGCCGCCAGGCCGCCGGCCGGGGTGGTGCGCCCGATGGCCGGACATGCCGAGGCGGTGGTCTTCGATTCGGCGACGTCGTCGCTGGTGGTGCTCGGTCCCGGCAAGGCCGAGCAGGCCGTCGTCACGGTGCTGCCCGCGAAGGGTCCCGGGCGCGCCGTGCCGTTGCCCGCCGCCGCGACGGCGATGACGGGCGACGACGAAGGTTCGGTCTACGTGGCGACGCGGGGCGGGTACTTCCACGTCGACATCGCGCAGGGGCGGGCCGATCGCGTGGCCGTCGACGGCCAGTCCGGAACCGACTTCACGGCGATCGCGCGCCGCGCCGACGGCAAGCTGGTCCTCGGCAGCGCCGACGGCGCGGTCTACACCATGAGCTCCGAGACCTCGGTCGGCGCGGAACTGAAGATCTTCGCCCGCGTCGACGGCCTTGTCACCCAAGGTGATACGGCCGTCGTTCTGGATCGCGGCCAGACATCGGTGACGACCGTGGACTCCACCGGCACCAAGGCCGAGCATGCGCTGCGCGCAGGGGAAGGGGCGACCACGATCGCCGCCGACAGCGCGGGTCGGGTGTTGGTCGCCGACACCCGGGGCGACGGCCTGCTGGTCTTCACCACCGACCCGCTGATGCTGCGTCAGCGCGCTCCCGTGCGTGACGCGCCCTACGGCCTCGCCGGTTCCTCACGGCTGGCGTGGGTGTCACAGACGGCAGCGAATTCGGTCATTGGTTACGATCTGGCCACCGGAATTCCCGTCGAGAAGGTGCGTTATCCGACCGTGCAGCAGCCGAACTCCCTGGCCTTCGACGAGGCGTCTGGCACGCTGTATGTGGTGTCGGGTACCGGAGCAGGGGTGCAGGTGATCACAAACGCCGAGGGCGTGCGGTGAGCGCGGTACAGCGCGGCAGGATGCCGCCGGGCTGGGACGCCGACCTGTCCGACGAGTACGAATGGGTGCCGCTGCGGCTACCTCCCGACCTGACCCGCATCAGCGCCTCCACCCGGCTGTCCATCGAAGCCGAGTACCGCGGCTGGGAACTGACCCGCGTCCGGCTCTACACCGACGGTAGCCGACGAGTGTTGTTGCGGCGCAGGAAATCCACCCTCAACAGCACAGCCGCGACCGACCAGCCGGCGATGTGATGTACCAGGCGGTCCGGCGGGCGCTCTTCCTCGTTCCCGCCGAGCGCATACACACGTGGGTTTTCCGCGGTCTGCGCGCGGGCACTGCGCCGCGTCCTGCGCGCCGGGCGCTGACGAAACGGCTGGCGCCGCACGACCCCGTGCTGGCCAGCACCGTGTTCGGCGCCCGGTTTCCCGGCCCGATGGGGCTGGCCGCCGGCTTCGACAAGAACGGGACGGGGCTCGGCGCCTGGGGTGCGCTGGGCTTCGGATACGCCGAGATCGGGACCGTCACCGCGCAGGCGCAGCCGGGTAATCCCCTGCCGCGCCTGTTCCGCCTGCCCGATGATCGCGCGCTGCTCAACCGGATGGGCTTCAACAACCACGGAGCGGGTGAACTCGCCCTTCGCCTGGCCCGGCACTCACCCGACGTGCCGATCGGCGTCAACATCGGCAAGACCAAGGCGGTGCCCGCCGAGAAGGCCGTCGACGATTATCGGGAGAGCGCCCGGCTGGTCGGACCGTTGGCGACTTATCTGGTCGTCAACGTCAGCTCACCCAACACTCCGGGGCTGCGCGACCTACAGGCCGTCTCGAGCTTGCGGCCGATCCTGGCCGCGGTCAAGGAAGAGACCACCACGCCCGTGCTGGTCAAGATCGCACCCGACCTCTCCGACGCTGATGTCGACGAGATCGCCGACCTCGCAGTCGAATTGGGCCTCGCCGGGATCGTCGCCACCAACACGACGGTGTCCCGCGACGGACTGGCGACGCCGGGGGTGGCCGACCTCGGGCCGGGCGGCATATCGGGTCCGCCGGTCGCGCGGCGGTCGGCCGAGGTGTTGCGGCGGCTGTACAGCAGGGTCGGCGACACACTGGTGCTGATCAGCGTCGGCGGCATCGAGACCGCCGACGACGCGTGGGATCGCATCACGGCGGGCGCGTCGCTGCTGCAGGGCTACACCGGGTTCATCTACGGCGGCGGCTTGTGGGCCAAGCAGATTCACGACGGCATCGCCCGCCGCCTGCACGACGGCGGGTTCGCGTCGCTCAGCGAGGCCGTCGGCTCAGCGACGCGCTGACGTGGGCTA
>DATEIG010000101.1:0-14520 GCA_035279185.1 Mycobacterium sp. | reverse complement strand
CATGATCGACGCGCTCAAGCGCGGCAGCGCCAAGCGGATCACCGCGATCCTGCCGTTCTACCCCTACGCGCGCCAGGACAAGAAGCACCGCGGCCGCGAGCCGATCTCGGCGCGCCTGGTCGCCGACCTGCTCAAGACGGCCGGCGCCAACCGGATCCTGACCGTCGACCTGCACACCGACCAGATCCAGGGCTTCTTCGACGGCCCCGTCGACCACATGCGTGCGCAGAAGCTGCTGACCGGCTACATCGCCGAGAACTACGCCGATCACGACATGGTCGTCGTGTCGCCGGACTCGGGTCGCGTTCGGGTGGCCGAGAAGTGGGCCGACTCGCTGGGCGGTGTGCCGCTGGCCTTCATCCACAAGACCCGCGACCCGCTGGTGCCCAACCAGGTGGTGTCCAACCGGGTCGTCGGCGACGTGCGCGGCAAGACCTGCATCCTGACCGACGACATGATCGACACCGGTGGCACCATCGCCGGTGCGGTGAACCTGCTCAAGAAGGACGGCGCGGGCGACGTGATCATCGCGGCGACCCACGGCGTGCTGTCCGACCCTGCGGCCCAGCGCCTGGCCGACTGCGGGGCATGCGAGGTGATCGTCACCAACACCCTGCCGATCGGCGAGGAGAAGCGCTTCCCGCAGCTGACCGTGCTGTCCATCGCGCCGCTGCTGGCCAACACCATCCGCGCCGTGTTCGACAACGGTTCGGTGACAAGCCTTTTCGACGGGTCGGCTTAGTGACTGACGAGCGTCTTGCGCGCGGAGGCGACAACGCCGATTCGGTCATCTATCACAACCCTCGGTGCACGACCTCCCGCAAAGCGCTGGAGTTGTTGCGGGACAACGGCATCGAGCCCGAGATCATCCAGTATCTGAAGACACCGCCGTCGCGCGAGGAGCTCGTGAAGCTGATCGCCGACGCGGGCATCGACGTGCGCACCGCGGTACGCAAGCGTGAGCCGCTCTACAACGAGCTCAACCTCGACGACGCCGACGACGACGCGCTGCTCGACGCGCTCGCCGAACATCCGATCCTGATCGAGCGCCCGTTCGTCGTCACCCCCCGTGGCACGCGGCTCGGCCGGCCGCTCGACTCCGTTCGCGAGATTCTGTGAGCCGCAAGCACATTGCGGCTCTTGCTGTGCTGGCCGTCACTGTCGCGGGCTGCGGTGCGCAATCCCCCGACTACACCTCGCTGCTGACCGCCACCACGAGTGCCAAGCCGACTGAGACCGCGACCGAGAAACCGGTGCCGATCGCGGAGTACCTGGAGAAGGCAGGCGTCGTCGGACAACCCGTCGCCCCCGACAAGCTGACCGACCTCGTCGTGACACTGCCGCGGCCGAAAGGCTGGGAGCAGTACAGCAATCCGAGGTTCGCGCCGGGCACCCGCGTCATCGCCAAGGGCGACACCTACCCCACCGCGATGCTGATGGTCTTCCAGCTCACCGGCGGCGACTTCGACCCGAAGAAGGCGATCGAACACGGCAACGCCGACGCCGAGCTGTCGGAGAACTTCAAAGAGCTGAACTCGTCGCTCAAGGACTTCAAGGGCTTCCCGTCGTCGATGATCGAAGGCAGCTACGACCTCAACGGCAGGCGGATGCACTCCTACAACCGCGTCGTCCTCGCGACCGGAGCGCCGCCGGCCAACCAGCGCTACCTGGTGCAGCTGACGGTCACCGGCTACGCCGACAGGGCGGCGCCCGAGGCGCCCGACATGGAAGCGATCATCGGCGGCTTCAACGTCGCCGCCAAGAAGTAGCCGACTCAGCGCCCGTTAAGGTGGCCGTCATGAGTGGATGGACCGCCGCCGACCTGCCCTCCTTCACCGGACGCACCGTCATCGTCACGGGCGCCAACAGCGGACTCGGCGAGGTCACCGCGCGTGAACTGGCCCGCGTCGGCGCCAGGGTGATTCTCGCGGTGCGCAACACCGACAAGGGCGACGCCGCCGCCGCGGGCATGACCGGCGAGGTCGAGGTGCGCAAGCTCGACCTGCAGGACCTGGCCTCGGTGCGCGCGTTCGCCGACGGCGTCGACAGCGTGGACGTCCTCGTCAACAACGCGGGCATCATGGCCGTGCCGTACGCGCTGACGGTCGACGGGTTCGAAAGCCAGATCGGCACCAACCATCTCGGCCATTTCGCGCTGACCAACCTGCTGCTGCCGAAGATCACCGACCGCGTGGTGACGGTGTCGTCGATGCTGCATCTGGCCGGCTACATCAGCCTCAAGGACCTCAACTGGAAGTCGCGCCCGTACCTCGCGTGGCCGGCGTACGGCCAGTCGAAGTTGGCCAACCTGCTGTTCACCAGCGAACTGCAGCGCCGCCTCGGCGAGGCGGGCTCGACGGTGAAGGCGCACGCGGCGCACCCCGGCTATTCGGCCACCAACCTGCAGGGGCACAGCGGCAACGCGCTCGGCGAGCGGTTGGCCAAGGCGGGTAACCGGTTCGCCACCGACGCCGCATTCGGCGCCCGGCAGACGCTGTACGCGGTGTCGCAGGACCTGCCGGGCGACACGTTCGTCGGCCCCCGGTTCACCATGTGGGGTCCGAGCGGCCCGACATTGCGCAGCCCCCTGGCCCGCGACGCCGCGAAGGCGGCCGGGCTGTGGACGCTGTCCGAGCAGCTCACGGACACCAAATTCGCCCTTTAGGGCGCTGATCGGATAGCCTGGCCTGCGCATCACGGCGAGGGTGGCTTCCCGACTGCGGGCCACCGTTATCGACGGGACCACGCATTGCGTAGTTGTGACCCTGCCGCGAATGAGAGATCACCGGCATAGAGGAGCAACACCACAATGGCCAAGAACGCGGCCCCCAAGCAGAACAACCTGACCGCCGTCCTGCGCACCGAGACGGGTAAGGGCGCCTCGCGCCGCGCCCGCCGCGAGGGCCAGGTCCCCGCCGTGCTCTACGGCCACGGCTCCGATCCCCAGCACCTGCTGCTGTCGGGCCACGACTTCGCCGCGGTGCTGCGCAACTCCGGCACCAACGCCGTGCTGACGCTCGACATCGAGGGCAAGGAGCAGCTGGCGCTGACCAAGGCGCTCGAGATCCACCCGATCCGGCGCAACATCCAGCACGCCGACCTGCTCGTGGTCCGCCGCGGCGAGAAGGTGACCGTCGAGGTCAACGTCATCGTCGAGGGCGAGGCAGTGCCCGGCACGCTGGTCACCCAGGACACCAACACCGTCGAGATCGAGGCCGACGTCCAGGCCATTCCCGAGCAGCTCACGGTTTCCATCGAGGGTGCCGAGATCGGCACGCAGTTCACCGCTGGCTCGATCGAGCTGCCGTCGGGCGTCTCGCTGGTGTCCGATCCCGAAATGCTGGTCGTCAACGTCGTCGCCGCCCCGACCGAGGAAGAGCTCGAGGCCGAGGGTGCCGGCGAGGCCGGCGAGGCGGGCGAAGAGGTCGCCGAAGAAGGTGCCGAGGGCGCCGAAGGTGGCGAGGGCGGCGAATCATCCGCCTCCGACGAGTCTTCCGAGTAACCGGGGGGCCTCCACCCGACATGGCCGAGCCCCTTCTCGTGGTGGGCCTGGGCAATCCCGGGCCCAACTACGCCACGACGCGGCACAACGTCGGCTTCATGGTCGCCGACGTGCTCGCGGGCCGCATGGGCTCGACGTTCAAGGTGCACAAGCGCTCTGGCGCCGAGGTCGTCACCGGCAGGCTCGCGGGCCGG
The DNA here is from genome assembly GCA_035279185.1 of Mycobacterium sp. Taxonomy (GTDB): domain Bacteria; phylum Actinomycetota; class Actinomycetes; order Mycobacteriales; family Mycobacteriaceae; genus Mycobacterium. Next base: position 10,824 of record DATEIG010000101.1, on the reverse strand, counting down.
TCGGTGGTGCTGGCCAAGCCGCGGGTGTACATGAACGAGTCGGGCCGACAGGTCGGGCCGTTGGCCAAGTTCTACTCGGTGCCGCCCGCCGATGTGGTGATCATCCACGACGAGCTCGACATCGACTTCGGCAAGATCCGGCTGAAGTTCGGTGGCGGCGTCGCGGGTCACAACGGCTTGCGGTCGGTGGCTTCAGCGTTGGGCAGCAACGACTTTGCGCGCGTGCGGGTCGGCATCGGCCGGCCGCCCGGCCACAAGTCGGGCGCGTCGTTCGTGCTGGAGAACTTCGCGAAGGCGGAGCGGCCCGAGGTGCCGGTGATCTGTGAACAGGCCGCCGACGCCACGGAACTGCTTCTCGCCCAGGGCCTCGAGCCGGCCCAGAACACCGTTCATGCCTGGACTTAGCGTCCGCTGATGCCGCTGTCGACGACCTTGACCTGCTTGTGCGGGAAGCGGCGTTCGGCGTAGGCCTTGGCTTCGGAGTTCGGCAGCACGTACAGGGTTTCCTTCTTCTCCTGCAGCGGCTTGAGCACCAGGTCCATGAAGCCCTTGCGGTTGTCGAGGTACGGCTCGATGACGTCCTCGCCTGCCGGGCACACCGCGAGGCAGTACGCCGCTTTGTAGTTCGCTTTGAACGACAGGCTCTGCCACATCGATGCGTTCTCCGAATCGCTGACGCGGGAACGAAAGTCAGCGGCGTCGTCGCTGTCGGCGATGGTCTGCACGTAGTCGGTGAAGCCGCCCATGAACTCGCGGTAGTTGTGTGTCGAACAGGCGAAGAAGTCGAAATCGCCGTTCTTCTTGATCGCGCCGACGGGGCAGGCCGCCACGCACAGCTTGCATTCCAGGCATGGCGAATAGTCGAGCGGCTCACCGTAAGCGCTGACCTCGGCATCGACAAGCACTGTGCCGAGCAAGATGAAGTTGCCGAACTTCGGATGGATGACGTTGCGGTGGATGCCCATCACGCCGAGGCCCGACGCGACGGCGACCGGCTTGTGCGCGACGACCCAGATGCGGCCGGGAAATCGGTCCATCTCCATGGGGAACGACATCGACGGGTTGATCGCCCGATAGCCCGCGTCCTCGAGTGCCCGCGTGATGCGGTGGGCGGCCTCGTTCATGATCTCGCCGCTGCGGTGGAACTCCTGGTTGGCGACGCTGCGCGCGGTCGACCGGACGTTGTCGCGGTTCATCTTGACGACCAGCGAGATGAAACTGCGGGTGCCGGGGAGCGCCGCGTCGACGTGTTCGCGTTCGGAGGCCAGGTCGGGGTTGTCGATGCCGGCGAACGCGACGTCGTCGACACCCGCGTCCAGGCATACCTGCCGCAGCCAGCCCGCGTCGATGACACCGGGTTTGCGCGTCTTCCGATCGCGCACCTTGCGCACGGTCGGGTGATCGGCAAGCCGCGGCGGCAGGTGTTCGATCGTCATGCTGAGTATAGTACACACTACTCAGCTATCCGCCACTGCGCGCGAAACGGAATTCCAGCAGGGAAAGTGCGAGAAGAGGCCTGCTGGAATATCGTTTCGCGGGTTCTCAGTGCTTCGGGCGGCGGCTGAGCAGCCGCTGCACCTGGCCGTACGAGTCGATCGGGCTGTGCAGCGCCAGGCCGCCGTCGGCGAACACCGTCTGTCCGGTCACCCATGACAACTCGAGCACCGCGACGATCGCCTCCGCGATGTCGCCGGCCTCGCCGAGGCGTCCCAGCGCGGTGCGCTCGGTGAGCCCCTCGACCCAGCCGGGCAACTGCTCGGGATTGGCGAGCATCGGGGTGCGCGTGACGCCGGGGCCGACGGCGTTGACCCGGATGCCGTGCACACCCCATTCGGCCGCGGCCACCCGCACGAGCATGTCGATGCCCGCCTTCGACACGCAGTACGCGCCCATGTCGCGGTCGGCGAGCGTTCCGCTGATGCTCGACACCGCGACGATCGACCCGCCCGAGCCGTGATCCACCATCGCCTTGGCGACGGCACGCATGGTCAACCAGGTGCCGGTGAGGTTGGTGTCGATGACCCGCTGCCAGTCGACGGGCGCCATCTCGAGGAGCAGGCCGGCCGCGCCGACACCCGCGCAGGCGACGAGCCGGTCGGGCACCCCCTGGTCGGCGATCGTCCGCTCGAGCGCCGCCGACACGGCGTCGGGATCGCTGATGTCACAGTCGATGTCGCCGCCCTCGATGTCCCACACGACGACGGTGTGGCCGCCTGCGCGCAACCTCTCGACGACGGCGCGACCGATGCCCGACGCCCCGCCGGTGACTACTGCTGTCATCCTCGTCCTCCGCTCGCTCCGGTCCTCGCTCGTGCCTCGCTGCGATCCTCACTCGCGGTGGACTTCGGGGAAGCTGTCATCGCGGCGGCCCGATCAACTCGACGCGAACCCCGTCCGGCGCGGTGATCACCGCCATCGCCACCGTCTTCCCGCCAGGCGCGGGCATGTCGATCCGCCGCACGCCCTCGGTGAAGCCGAGGCTCGCAAGCTTCGTGAGCGTCGGCTCGACATCGCGCTGCAGGGACAGGAGGAAGAACCCGAAGCCGGGACGGTCGGCCTGTGTCGCCGAAGTGTCGACATCGTCGAGCATCACCAATTCGACGATGCCCGTCTCCGGCGTCTCCGGGTCGCCGAGGAAGATCGACCGCAATCGGTCGGAGGCGGCGCCGAACAGCGTCGGCCAGTCACCGGTGAAGGTGTAGTCGAACAACTCGCGCAAGCCGAGCCCATCGCACCAGAACCGTTTCGAAGTGTCGACGTCCGCGGTCACGATCGCCGCATGGTGGATTCCCGGCACGCCCCGGTCCCCTCTCTGTCGAAGTCGTCGAGTTGCACCCGCGCCAGCATCTCAACGAATGTGGTTCCGCTGTAGGGAAATTGAGTGACGACCTTGCCGTTGGGATGGCGATAGTAGTTGTTGCAGTTCGCCGTCCACACCGTGTCCCGCATGGCCCGCTGGATCTCGGCGTTGTAGGCGTCGTGCACCTCACGCTTGACGTCGACGGCCTGCACGCCGGCCCCCGCCATCTGGTCGAGCATGCGACGGACGAACTCGGCCTGCGCCTCGAGGATGTAGATGATCGACGTGACGCCGTTGGTGTTGGGGCCGTAGAGGGTGAACAGGTTCGGGTAGCCCGGGACGACCGTGCCGAGGTACGCCTCGGCGCCGTCGAGCCATTCGTCGCGCAGACGCCTGCCGCCGCGTCCGTAGACCTCCAGGCTGCGCAGGTAGTCGGCCGCGTGGAAGCCGGTTCCGTAGATGACGGTGTCGACGTCGTGTTCGGCGCCGTCGGCGGTGCGCAGGCCGCGTTCGGTGAACTCGACGATCGGGGACGTCTCCAGCGTGACGTTCGGGCGCAGGAACGTCGGAAACCACGCGCGCGACTGCAGGGGCCGCTTACAGCCGACGGGGTACGACGGCGTCAGCTTCGCGCGCAGTTCGGGGTCGGCGATCTTGCGCTCCAGATACGCGCGGGCCATGTCCGTCAGCCCCGTGGTCATCTCGGAGTCGACGCCGAAGTCAGCGGACTCGTAGGCCTCGAAGGCGGCGTCGCGGACTTTGCGCGCCTCGCCGGGGTCACGTTCGAACAGTTCCTGCTGTTCGGTGGTGAACGGTTCGTCGTAGCGGGGGCTGACCCAGATGGGCGTGCGCTGGAACACCGTCAGATGCGCGGCGTCGGCAGCGATCTCGGGCACATACTGGATGGCGCTCGCACCGGTTCCGATAGACGCAACCCGTTCGCCTGCAGTCGATTTGGAGTGATCCCACCGCGACGAGTGAAATGTTCGGCCGCGAAACCGATCGGCAGCGGGGATCTCGGGAATGTTGGGGACGTCGAGCATCCCGACGGCGGTGACGACGGCGTCGAACCGATGCGTCTCACCGTCGTCCGTGGTGATCCACCAGTGTCGGGCGTCGTCGTCCCATCGCAACTCGACGACGCGGGTGTTGCCTACCAGGTATCGCTCGAGGTCATGGTCGGCGGCCACCCGCTCGAGATACGCCAGGATCTCCGGCTGCTTGGCGAAGGTCGTGCTCCACCGCGGGTTCAGCGCGAACGAGAACGAGTAGAAATGCGACGGCACATCGCAGGCCGCGCCGGGAAAGGTGTTGTTGCGCCAGGTCCCGCCGAAACCGTCGGCGCGGTCGAAGATCGTGAAGTCGTAGCCCGCCGCCGCAAGCTGAATGGCCGTCGCGATGCCGCCGGGGCCCGCACCGATGACCGCGACCGTCACAGGAATGAGTTCTCCGCCGGCGAAAGCCCGCCGTATCGCGTTGACACCACGATCAGTAATTGTAAAGGTCGCGCTGAGCGGAACCGGCCCGACCGCGAGACGAGATCTACGCAGGCGTGCACTCGCACTTCCTCTGCTGGAATATCGTTTCGCGAGTCCCGGCCTAGTCGGCGGTGCGGCGGGCGTACGCGCGCAGCGCGAAGGGCGCAAACACAGCGGTCAGCGCGAGCGAGTACAGCACCGTCGCGAGCACGGGATGGTGCAGCGGCAACTGCGCATCCGGCGGCGCGGGCGGACCGTTGCCCCACAGCTCACGCATCGCCTGCGCCAGCGACGACACCGGGTTCCATTCCGCGACGACCCGCAGCCAGGGCTGCATCGGCTCGGTCGGCGCGAAGGTGTTGGCCAGGAACGTGATCGGGAAGAGCACCGTGAACATGACGCCGTTGACGGCCTCGACGGAGCGCATCAGCGATCCGATCAGGATGCCGAACCAGATCATGCCGAACCCGAACACCAGGATCAGCCCGAACGCCAGCGCCGCTTCTGCGACGCTCCCCCGGATCCGCCACCCGATGCACAGACCCGTCACCGCCATCACCACCACACCGATCGACGAGTGCAGCAGGCTTGCGACGCTGCGCCCGATCAACACCGCCGAGCGTTTGATCGGCAGCGACCGGAAGCGGTCGATGATGCCTTTCTCGATGTCGGCGGTGATACCCGTCGACACGACGAAGGCGGTGAAGACGATGGTCTGGGCCTGAATTCCCGGCAGCAGGAACTCCCGGTACGACGCCGCACCGCGCGTCGCGATGGACGCGCCGAACACGAATGCGAACAGCAGCACGAACATGATGGGCTGAACCGTCACATCGCTCAGCATCTCGGGCATGCGCTTGGTGTGGATCATGTTGCGCTTGACCATGATCCAGGACTGCTGGGCGATGTTGGTCGGCCGGATCTGCGGCCTGTCGGCGGCCGTGCTGGCGCTGGACTGCGAGACGGTGGCCGTCATGCGCCCCTCTCCTCGATCTCGGCGCGGTGACCGGTGAGCGACAGGAACACGTCGTCGAGGCTCGGCCGGGACAGCCCGATGTCGTCGACGTCGATGGCGCTGTCCTGCAGCCAGCCGGCCACCCGGGTCAGCTCGTCGATGCCGGTTGTGGAGGTGGTGAGTTGCCGCGCCCCGGCGTCGACATGCACCTCGGTACCCGTGCGGCCGAGCAACTCCCGCGCGGCGGGCAGGTCCGCGGCATGCGAGACCGTGACGAGCAGGCTCGCGTTACCGGCCTGCTGTTTGAGCTGTAATGGCGTGCCGTGGGCGATGATTCGGCCGTGGTCGATCACCACGATGTCGTCGGCCAGCTGGTCGGCCTCTTCGAGATACTGCGTGGTGAGCAGCAGCGTGGTGCCCTGAGCGACGAGCCCGCGCAGCATCTCCCAGAGGTCGCTGCGGCTTCGCGGGTCCAGGCCTGTCGTCGGCTCGTCGAGGAACAGCACCGGCGGAGACGCGATCAGGCTGACCGCCAGATCCAGCCTCCTGCGCATCCCGCCTGAATACGAGCGCACCGGCCTGTCGCCCGCGTCGGCGATCGAGAACTGTTCCAGCAGTTGGTCACTCAGCCGCTTCAGCTCGCGCCGCGAGATGCCGTACAGCGCGCCGATCATCCGGATGTTCTCGCGTCCGGTCAGCAGTTCGTCGACGGTGGCCACCTGTCCCGTCAGGCCCATGTGGCGGCGGACCATCTCGGGCTCGTCGCGCACGTCGTATCCGGCGACCCGGGCGGTGCCGCTCGTCGGCGTCGACAGCGTCGTCATCATCCGGACGGTCGTGGTCTTGCCCGCCCCGTTCGGGCCGAGCAGCCCCAGCACGGTGCCCGGAGCGACGGAGAAGCTCACGCCGTCGACGGCTGGCCTCTGTCGGGCGGGGTCGCCGAACCTCTTCACCAGGTCGACGGCTTCGATGGCGGGAGGCGGGGACATGTCACCCACCGTATCGGCGTGCGCCGACACCCCGTTACCGCGAAAGAGGCGCTACGTGACCAGCGAAACGGAGTTCGCGCGGCGCAGCTTGCCCGACGGCGTCTTCGGGATCGTGCCCGGCCCGAGCACCACGACGTTGCGCGGCCGCACATCGACCTCGGCGACGACCTCGTGGGCCACCTGACGCTCGATGCGGTGCACCTCGTCGGGATTCTCCCAGTTGTTGGACTCCACCGCGACGGCGAACGTCTCCCGCGAATGCCCGGCATCGAGTCGCACCGCGACCGCGCAGCCGGGACGCACGCCCTCGACGCGGCTGGCCGCCCGCTCGATGTCGGTCGGGTAGATGTTGCGGCCAGCCATGATGATGACGTCCTTCACGCGACCGCAGACCACGATGTGGCCGTCGTCGGTGATGTAGCCGAGGTCGCCGGTGTCATACCAACCGTGCTCGTCCTGGGCCGGGATGAAGCCGCCCATGGTGATGTAGCCGGGGGTGACGGGCTCGCCGCGCAATTCGATGATGCCGACCCCTCGCGGCGGCATGACGTTGCCCTGCTCGTCGATGATGCGGGCCTCGAGGCCCTCCAGCAGCGGGCCGAGCGTGGCCAGCCTGCGGGTGTTGCCCTTGGTCGCGGGAACCGCGCGGCGCAGTGCGGCCATGAGATCGCGGTCGACCTCGTCGACCACGAGCCCCGCGTTGCACGGTGAGAAGGACACCGCGAGCGTCGTCTCGGCCATGCCGTAGGCGGGCAGGATCGCCGACGGCGACAGGCCGAACGGCTTACCCGCGTCGAGCAGGTCCTCGACGTCGGCGGGCTCGACGGGCTCGGCGCCCGACAGCGCGAACCTCAGCGTGGACAGGTCGAACTCGCCGGGCTGGGCCTGCCTGCGCAGCCGCTTGGCCAGCAGCGCGTAGGCGAAGTTCGGCGCGGCGGTCATCGTGCCCTTGTACTTGTCGATCAGCCGCGCCCACAGCAGCGTGTCGCGCAGGAAGTCCATCGGCGTGACCTTGACCAGCTCGGCGCCGAAGTACATCGGGATCGTCAGGAAGCCGACCATCCCCATGTCGTGGAAGCACGGCAGCCAGCTGACCATGACGTCTTTGTCGACGTCGTACTCGGCGCCGATGAACATCGCCTCGGCGTTGGAGTGGATGTTGCGGTGGGTGATCTGGACGGCCTTCGGCGAGCCGGTCGAGCCCGAGGTCAGCTGCATCAGCGCGAGGTCGTCCTCGCCGACCTCGATGGGGTCGACCGGATCGGAGGCCAGCAGGTCGGGGACGGTCAGAACCAGGATGCCCTGCTCCTGCAGCACGGGCACGGCGACCATGAACGGTTCGGAGACGATGACGGCCTTGGCCTCGATCATCTGGACGACGTTCATGGTGTCCTCCGCCCAGACCACGAGGTCGGTGCGCGGAGTGGGCTGGTGGAGCATCGTCAGGCTGGCGCCCCGCATCCACAGGCCCTGGGCGGTCGGCGCGATCTCCACGGGGTATCCGGCGAGCACACCGACGGCGTCACCGTGGCCGATGCCCGCGGCCGCGAGGCCGCCTGCGATCCGGCGGGCGCGCTCGTGGACCTCGCCCCAGGTGTGACGGACGGGTTCGTGTGGTTCACCGGTCACCATGCCCGTAGTGGCGTTACGGGCATTGCGGTACATCTTCTCGGTGAATCTGCTCACGACAGCCTCCTCGGGGTCCCCGCAAATGCCAAGGTTTCATGCTCCGCCTGCTGGTGGACGCCTTCGGGAAGGCGCGCGCACGGTTGGAGCGCGGTTAGGTCTCGATTCGGTGATTCGCTAGTACGGGACGACCGCCGACCGGATTTCCCGGCGGCAGTAGCGTCCGCAGCTTGAGCGCTAATTTTCACCGTCCATCATCTTAGGCAACTCTTAAGTAACTGCCAAACTCATGCAGTAATTGAGGTTCGTGTCACACCCGATTCACGGCTACGACGCGGCAGGCGCAGGCACGACCCGCGCCCCTTGGACCGGCCCGCTGGCCACCCGCACCGTCCTGCAGACGCCCGCCCCGGCGAGTTGGACCCCGATGTCGACCGCCGCCGCTGACGACGTGCACAGGAAGGCGCACGTCGGCCCCGATCCGGACACGATTCCGGCCAGCGCACCCGCCTCGACACCCGCCCGCAGCGTCCTGCGCAGGGCGGGGTTGAGGCTCAGCGACGCCGCCTGCAGGTCGTTGCCCAGCAGCGGGGCCAGGGCGGTCGGATCGCCCGACGCGAGGGCGGCCAGCACGGGTTCGGGGTCCTCGAGCGCAGGCGGAAGGGTGCGGTCCTTCGAGTCGCGCAACCGGTCGATCTCGGTGAACACGGCCGGGGTCGACATGCCGCCGTCGGCGAAGGCGAGCACCCAGTGGAAGGTGTTCCTGGCCAGCACGGTCGCCAGTTCCTCGCCGCGTCCGGTGCCCAGCGCCGTGCCGCCGTGCAGCGCGAACGGCACGTCGCTGCCCAGTTGCGCGGCGAGGGCGTGCAGGTCGCGGCGCGGGACGCCGAGTTCCCACAGCGAGTTCATCGCGACAAGGACCGCCGCGGCGTCGGCGCTGCCGCCCGCCATGCCGCCCGCGACGGGAATCGTCTTCTCCACGGTGATCGCCACGTCGGGTGCCCTGCCGACGTGCTCGGCCATCAGTTCGGCGGCCCGCCACGCGAGGTTGCGCTCATCGGTGGGCAACGACTCCGCGCCCTCGCCCACCATCTCGAGGGTGAGCATGTCGGCATTGCGGACGGTGACCTCGTCGAGCAGGGACACCGCATGGAAGACGGTCGTCAGCTCGTGATAGCCGTCGTCGCGGCGGTCGCCGACTTCGAGATACAGGTTGACCTTGCCCGGCACCCGCACGGTGACCGACCCGGTCGGAACCCACTCGGATGCGGTACTGCCTCCTGCCACGGCACGACACTAGCGCCGAGATGCCGCGCAGACGTAGTCATGGGAGCAAAAGGCGGGCCGTCCTACGCTTAGGGGCGTGCTTCCCGTCGGCGTGGGGTTCGAGGGTTATGTCGTCGACTCCACCCTTGGGCGTGGTGGGTACGCTGCCGTCTACCGAGCCCATCCGGTCGACGAGCCGAATCGCGTTGTGGCGCTGAAGGTTCTCGACGAGCATCATCGGGGCGAGAACCAAATTGCCAAGCTGCGAAGGGAATTCGAGTTCGCTCACCAACTCGACCATCCCCACGTCATCACCGTCTACCGGCAGGGTCGCGGATGGCTCACGATGGAGCTCATCGATGGCGGCACCGCGACCCGGCTGTCCGCCAGGACGGACCAGCTGCGGGCGCTGCGCCAGATCGCCGATGCACTGGACTACATCCATCAGCGCGGAATCGTGCACTGCGACGTCAAACCCACCAATATCCTTGTCACTGCGGACTTTTCGCGAGCGGTGCTCATCGACTTCGGCGTGGCGTTCGCGATCGCGGAGACGGTCGGCTGGCATGCGACCCGCATCGAGACCTCGTTGCCCTACGCCGCACCCGAGCTTCTGCGGGGCAGGCCGCCGTCGGCACTGACCGATCAGTATGCGCTGGCGTGCACGGCCGTCGAGCTGCTGATCGGCCATCCGCCGTATTCGGCCGAGACGTGGATGGAACTGGTCGACGCACACCTCAGCAGGCCGGTGCCGAGCTATTCGCACAGCGTCGCCGGGGTGCCGCGGCAGTTCGACACGTGGCTGCACCGGGCGTTGGCGAAGCTCCCCGAGGGGCGCTACGACTCGTGCGCCGAACTGATCGAGCAGCTCGAACGCGCGCTGAGCTAGCCGGCTAGACCGTCTCGCTGGGCTCGATCACCCGTTTCGTCTGGGGATCCCAGACCCCCGAGCGCTCGAGCAGCCGCACGAAGTCGGCGATGGACAACGTCTCGCCGCGTCGTGAGGGATCGATGCTGGCGGCGAGCAGCCGTCGCGCCGACTCGTTGCCGCTGCCCGCCCATTCGGCGAACGCGTTACGAGATGTCTTGCGGCGCTGGGCGAAAGCAATGTCGATCAGGTTGAACACCTGCTGACGGAAGCCTTCGTCGGTCGGCCACGGCGAGGTCTCGTACCGGTCGATGCGGACCAGGCCGGAGTACACCCGCGGGATGGGCCAGAACACCGTCGGCGACACCATGCCGTGCCTGCGCACCTTGCCGTAGAAGCGGACCTTGGCACTCGGCACGCCGTAGTCCTTGCCGCCCGGCTCGGCGGCCAGCCGCTCGGCCACTTCCGCCTGGACCATGACCATGACGGTGCGGATCGTCGGGAAGTCGGCGAGCAGGTGCAGAAGCGCGGGGACCGCGACGTTGTACGGCAGGTTCGCGACCAGCGCCGTCGGCTGTTCGGGCAGGTCAGCCGGCTGCAGGTCCAGCACATCGTGGTGCAGGACCGACAGGCGGTTGATCTCGCTGTGCGAGTGTTCGGCGACGGTGTGCGGCAGTTGACCGGCCAGCACCGGGTCGATCTCGACGGCGGTGACCCGCGCGCCGCGGTCGAGCAGTGCGAGCGTCAGCGATCCGAGGCCGGGTCCGACCTCGAGGACATGGTCCTGGCGGTTGATGCCGGAGGCGGAGACCACGCGGCGAACGGTGTTGGCGTCGTGGACG
>DATEIG010000100.1:0-4925 GCA_035279185.1 Mycobacterium sp. | reverse complement strand
GGCGACATCGAAGCGGCCCGCCGATGCCGCGCTCCGGCCGCTCATGTCGTACTACGCGTCACTGAGACGTAAGGAATGGGGTTTCGAAGGCGAGCCTCGGCTCGGGTTGTCCGCGTTGCTGCCGATGGGCGGTGCCGTGTCGGGCGTCGCCGGCCCGAACTGGATGCTGATCGGCGACGCCGCGGCCTGCGTGAACCCGCTGAACGGCGAGGGTATCGACTACGGGCTGGAGACCGGCAGGTTGGCCGTCGAGATGCTCGGCACGGGTGACCTGACGGCGGCGTGGCCCGCGGTGCTGCAGGAGCATTACGCTCGCGGGTTTTCGGTCGCGCGCCGGCTCGGGCTGTTGCTGACGATTCCGCGGTTCCTGCCGTCGACGGGGCCGATCGCGATGCGATCGGAGTTCCTCATGAACATCGCGGTGCGCGTGATGGCCAACCTCGTCACCGACGAGGACGCGGACTGGATCGCGAGGGTGTGGCGTCGCGCGGGTGCTGGCTCGCGACGCCTGGACCGCCGCCCACCCTTCAGCTGACCCTCCGAAAGATCGACTGTGCGGTTTCGCACTGAACGCCCCGTACTCGCGTTCGAAAGCGCACAATCACCCCGATGAACGAGGCGGTCTACCGGGCACCGATGCGATCGCGAAGCGACGACGTCGACGTCGCGGCGACGATCGAGCGGGCGCGTGCACTCGGCTTGTGCGGGTTCGGCGAGCGCGGCGTGCCGGGTGACCGTCTGGCGCGCCGTATCGAGCGCTTCCGCGACGTCGACCGCGGCTCGTTCGTGTGGACGCGCGACCCCGACGGACTGTACTGGCTCGGCCGTATCACGGGTTCGTACTTTCACGACACCGATGAGGACGCCGCAGCCGTCGACCTGGTGCATGTCCGCGAATGCCGTTGGCTGGCAACACCGCTGATGGAGCGTGATGTGCCCGCAGCCGTCGTCGCCACCTTCAGTCGCGGCGGGCGGAACTTCCAGCAGACGCACGACGCGAACGTCGGCGCCGAGAGCCTGCGCATTTGGCGCACGCTCACCTAGCCGCGAGTGGCCGCTCCGGTACACACTTTTGCGGCGTGTCGCGTACAGACACGGCCGCTCGCGATACTTAGGTGCCGGGAGACCTAGGTGAGCGAGGCCGCGAAGCCGTGGACGTCGCGCATGCTGGCCGCGAACACGTCGGGCAGGTAGCCCCCCAGCAGCAGATCGCAGGCATGGGCCGTGCCCGCGACGATCCGGCCGACCGCGGGCACGCCCGCGCGGACCAGCCTGCGGTAGTAGAGCAGCCCCTCGTCGCGCAGCGGGTCCAGCTCGTTCACCGAAACCGTATGCGGCGGAAGCCCTCTGAGGTCGTCATCGGTCGCCCATCCCGCATAGCAGGTCGCGTCCTGCGAGTTCTCCCCCGCCGGGTCGTAGAGCGACGCCGCGAGCCCCATCCACTCGCGGGTGAGGAAGTAGCCGTCGTTCTCCCGCAGCGACGGCAGGTCGTCGGGAAGGTCGTACCACCGGCCCGACAGGAAGGGGCACTGGGCGTAGACACCCGCGATCTCGTCCAGCCAGCCTTCCCTTTTCGCCGTGAGCGCGGTCGTCAGCGCAAGATTGCCGCCGCCGGATTCACCGCAGGTGATGACATGGCTGATACCGAGATCGGTCCGGTTCGCATACACCCACCGGGTCGCCGAGGCGCAGTCGTTCAGTCCCGCCGGGAAGGGGTGCGGGCCGAGCCGCCCGCCTGCGTTGCGGAACTCCACGCCGATGACGACAAGCTGTGTGTCGGCAAGGTTTTCGCGGATCCGCGTATAGATCGCGTCGGCCGCACTGTTGGTCGTCATGCCGCCGCCGTGGAAGTGCACGACACCGGGCAACTCGCCCGCGGGGGCGATCGGATGGGTGATGGACAACTCGATGTCGTTGCCGTCGACGCCGGGGATCGTCGTCATCATCGTCGCGACGCCCTTGACCGCGGGCATCGTGTCCGCGAACGCGTCGAAGACGCCGTCCATCCGCCGTTCCGACGACGCGACGGTGGCGAGCCGATAGTCCAGCGACACATCGGGTGTCGCCTTCGGCACGGGCAGCCGACCGTCCATCCCGAACGGCGCGAGCGCCGCGATCATGCGGGGATCGGCCCGCGGATCCGTCCCGAGCGTGGCGTCGGGATCCGCGAGGCGACCATGCATCCCGTGACCCTAGCGCGACGGCTTCACCGCGGCGTGCAGCGCGACGATCCCGCCGGTGAGGTTGCGCCACCGCACGATCGACCAACCCGCGTCGGCGATCTGGTGCGCGAGTTGCGCCTGATCGGGCCAGGCCCGGATCGACTCGGCGAGATAGACGTAGGCGTCCGGGTTCGACGACACCTTCCGCGCGATCCGCGGCAGCGCCTGCATCAGGTACTCCTTGTAGACGGTCGCGAACACCGTGTTCGTCGGCGTCGAGAACTCGCACACCACCAGCCGGCCGCCGGGTCGCGTCACCCGCGCCATCTCGCGCAGTCCGGCCGCGTGGTCGACGACGTTGCGCAGCCCGAAGCTGATGGTCACCGCGTCGAACACGCCGTCGTCGAACGGCAGCCGCGTCGCATCGCCCGCCACCTTCGGCACGTCGCGCCCCTGCCCCGCGGCAAGCATGCCGACCGAGAAGTCCGCAGCGACGCACCATGCGCCCGAGCGCCCCAACTCCACCGTCGACACGGCCGTGCCCGCCGCCAGGTCGAGCACCTTGTCGCCGGGACCGATGCCGAGCGCCGATCTGGTGGCGCGCCGCCAGGACCGGTCCTGGCCGAGCGACAACACCGTGTTGGTGAGGTCATAGCGCCGCGCGACCGCGTCGAACATCGACGCCACCTCGCGCGGGTCCTTGTCCAGCGACGCCCTGTTCACGTCCGTGACGCTACCTGTGAGGTTTCGTCGGTCGGGAATGCGCAGCGCGGAACTCGGCATTCTTCTGTCCGTGGCTGAAAAAGTTTGGTTCATCACCGGAACATCCCGCGGCTTCGGCCGGGAGTGGGCGATCGCGGCGCTGGAGCGCGGCGACAAGGTCGCAGGCACCGCCCGCGACACCGCGACATTGGACGACCTCGTGGAACGGTTCGGCGACGCGCTGCTGCCGATCCAGCTCGACGTCACCGACCGCGACGCGGACTTCGCCGCGGTCAAGAGGGCGCACGACCACTTCGGCCGACTCGACATCGTCGTCAACAACGCCGGCTACGGGCACTTCGGCTTCATCGAGGAGCTCACCGAGGCGGAGGCCCGCGCGCAGATCGAGACCAACCTGTTCGGCGCACTGTGGGTGACGCAGGCCGCGCTGCCCTACCTGCGGGCCCAGCGCAGCGGCCACATCATCCAGGTGTCGTCGATCGGCGGCATCACGGCGTTCCCCAACGTCGGGATCTACCACGCGTCGAAGTGGGCGCTCGAAGGCTTTTCGCAGACATTGGCGCAGGAGGTCGAGTCGTTCGGGATCCACGTGACGCTGATCGAGCCGGGCGGGTTCTCGACCGACTGGGCCGGACCGTCGGCGAAACGGTCCGCGGAGCTGCCCGCCTACGAGGAGGCGCACCGCAAGTCCGACGAGTGGCGCGCCAGCCGCACCGCGGAACCCGGCGACCCGCAGGCGTCGGCGGCGGCGATCCTGAAAGTCGTCGACGCGCCGGACCCGCCGCTGCGGGTGTTCTTCGGCGAGCTGCCGTTGTCGCTGGCGAAGGCCGATTACGAGAGCCGCATCAAGACGTGGGATGAGTGGCAGCCGGTCTCGGTGCTCGCGCAGGGCTGACGTCGGCGGGCATGTGACGGATTCGTCATGATTTGCTCGCTCGTTAACGGGAACAGACGCTCGTGCGATTTAACTGTTGGCGCGAAGAAGCCGCGCCTGACCCGGTAGCCATGCCGTAGCGCTGGTGTGCCACACAACACGAGCGATCGGCGGACCCGCACGGTTCGCCGACGAAGGATGTGCAAGACAATGACAACCACAAATTGGCTGCGCCGGCTGCTGGTCGGCGCGATAGCGGCGCTCATGCTGCCCGGCCTGATTGCTGTGGCGGGCGGTTCGGCCACCTCGGCCGCGTACTCGCGCCCCGGCCTGCCGGTCGAGACGCTCATGGTGCCGTCGCCCTCGATGGGCCGCGACATCCCGGTGAAGTTCCAGGGCGGCGGCTCCAAGGCCGTGTATCTGCTCGACGGCCTTCGCGCACGCGACGACAACAGCGGCTGGGACATCGAAACCTCAGCCTTCGAGAACTTCTACCAGTCGGGCGTCTCGGTCGTCATGCCTGTTGGGGGCATGTCGAGCTTCTACACCAACTGGCAGAGTCCGGCAGTGGGTAACGGAACCACTCAGACCTACCAGTGGGAGACGTTCCTGACGTCCGAGTTGCCCGCCTATCTGGCGGCCAACAAGGGCATCTCGCAGAGCGGTAACGCGGTCGTCGGACTGTCGATGTCGGGCAGCGCCGCCCTGATCCTTGCGGCCTACCACCCAAACCAGTTCCGCTACGCAGGATCGCTTTCCGGCTTCCTCAACCTGTCCCAGGGCGTGTGGCCGACTCTGGTCGGCTTCGCGATGCGCGACTCCGGCGGCTTTGACGCCACCGCGATGTGGGGACCCGGCGGTGGCCCTGCCTGGCAGCGCAACGACCCGACGCTGCAGGCGGGCAAGCTGGCCGCCAACGGCACGCGCCTGTGGGTCTACACCGGTAACGGCACCCCGACCGAGCTCGGCGGCGCGGACCTGCCCGCCACGTTCCTCGAGGGCCTGACCAAGGACAGCAACGTCGCTTTCCAGAAGGCCTACACCGCCGCCGGCGGCAGCAACGCCACCTTCAACTTCCCCCCGAACGGCACGCACAGCTGGGGGTACTGGGGTGCGCAGCTCAACGCGATGAAGCCGGACATCCAGCGCACGCTGGGCGCCTGATA
>DATEIG010000099.1:0-3207 GCA_035279185.1 Mycobacterium sp. | reverse complement strand
GCGCGAGCAGGCGGCGAGGATGGGCCTGTTCGGATACGCCATCCCGCAGGAGTGGGGCGGTCTCGGGTTGAACCTGGCTCAGGACGTCGAAATGGCGATGGAGCTCGGCTACACGTCCCTGGCTCTCAGGTCGATGTTCGGCACCAACAACGGGATCGCGGGTCAGGTGCTCGTCGGCTTCGGCACCGACGAGCAGAAGGCGGAGTGGCTCGAGCGGTTGGCCACCGGCGAAGTCGCGTCGTTCGCGCTCACCGAGCCCGGCGCGGGATCGAATCCGTCCGGTCTGCGCACCAAGGCGGTCCGCGACGGCCAAGACTGGATCATCAACGGCGACAAGCGGTACATCACCAATGCCCCGATCGCCAACCTGTTCGTCGTGTTCGCGCGCACCAGGCCAGCGGACGACGACGGCCCCGGTATCGCGGTGTTCCTCGTTCCCGCGGACACCGAAGGCGTCCAGGTCGGTGTCAAGGACGCCAAGATGGGCCAGGAGGGCGCGTGGACGGCGGACGTCAGCTTCAGCGACGTCAGGGTCCCGGCCACCGCACTCGTCGGGGGCAGCGAGGACATCGGCTATCGCGCTGCGATGACGTCGCTCGCTCGCGGCCGCGTGCACATCGCCGCACTGGCGGTCGGCATCGCCCAACGCGCGCTCGACGAGTCCGTCGCCTACGCTGCCATCGCCACGCAGGGTGGCAAGCCGATCGGAACATTCCAACTGGTGCAGGCGATGCTCGCCGACCAGAAGACGGGGGTGTTGGCCGGGCGCGCACTCGTGCGAGAGACGGCGCGCATGTGGCTGTCCGGCGAGGACCGCAGGATCGCACCGTCGGCGGCGAAGCTGTTCTGCACCGAAATGGCCGACAAGGTGGCCGATCTCGCCGTTCAGGTGCACGGCGGCAGCGGCTACATGAGGGAGGTTCCGGTGGAACGCATCTACCGCGATGTCCGTCTGCTGCGACTCTACGAGGGCACCAGCGAGATCCAACGGCTCATCATCGGGGGCAATCTCGTGAAAGGCGCACAGTGAGATTAGAGGGCAAGGTCGCTTTCATCACCGGTGCCGCACGTGGTCAGGGCCGGGCGCACGCGGTCCGGCTCGCCTCCGACGGAGCCGACATCATCGCGATCGACCTCGCGGACAAGCTACCCGACTGTGCGCCGTATCCCTCTGCGACACAGGCGGATCTGGCCGAGACGGCAAGGCTCGTCGAAGACACCGGGCGGCGCATCGTCACCGCCGCCGTCGACACCCGCGATCTGGACGGGCTGCGCGCCGCCGTGGACGCCGGCATTGCCGAATTCGGCAGGCTCGACGTGATCGTCGCCAACGCGGGCATCACCGCCCCCGCGCCATGGAACGAGATCACCCCCGAGGCGTTCCGCGATGTCATGGACATCAACGTCACCGGCACATGGAACACCGTGATGGCAGGCGCACAGCGCATCATCGACGGCGGACGCGGCGGATCGATCGTGCTGATCGGCTCCGCCGCGGGAGTGAAGTTGCAGCCGTTCATGATTCACTACACAGCGAGCAAGCACGCCGTCACCGGAATGGCCAGGGCGTTCGCCGCAGAACTGGGTAAGCACGCGATCAGGGTGAACAGCGTGCACCCAGGGCCCGTCCTCACCGAGATGGGCTCGGAGGGGATGGCCGCGGCGATCGCCAAGGCCGCTGAGTCCCATGGCAACCAGACGCTGAACAACATGCTCACACCATTTCTGCCGAGCTGGGTGGCTCAGCCCGAGGACATCGCCGCCACGGTGGCCTGGCTGGCCTCCGACGACTCGAAACTCGTGACCGCACAGGAGATCGCGGTGGATCAGGGATCGACGCGGTACTAGAACACTACGGTTTGGTTGCCGTAGCGGATGACCCGGTCCTGACAGTGCCAGAGCACCGCCCGCGACAGCACCACCCGCTCGACGTCGGCGCCCAGCCGAGTCAGATCCTCGACGGAATGTCTGTGGTCGACGCGCACCACGTCCTGCTCGATGATCGGCCCGTCGTCGAGTTCCTCGGTGACGTAGTGGGCGGTCGCCCCGACGAGTTTCACACCGCGCTCCTTGGCCCGCCGGTACGGCGCCGCGCCGATGAACGCCGGAAGAAACGAGTGGTGGATGTTGATGAGCGGGCAGTCGACGGCGGCCAGGAAGTCCTGGGTGAGGATCTGCATGTAGCGCGCCAGCACCACCAGATCGACGTTGCCGCGCAGTAAGTCGAGCTGACGCGCTTCGGCGTCGGCACGGTTGTCCTTGGTCGCCGGGACGTGAATGAAGGGCACACCAAAGGGCCGGACCTGTTCGGCGAGGTCGGGATGGTTGGAGATCACCATCGACACCGACATGTCCAACTCTCCGCGGCGGTTACGCCACAGCAGGTCGAGCAGGCAGTGGTCCTCCTTCGAGGCCAGGATCGCCACCCGCTTCGGTTTCGCCGCCTCGGTCAGCCGGAAATCCATCTCGAAGCGGCTGGCGACGTCATCGGCGAACTCGCTTTCCAGGCCGTCGCGCGCTGCGGTGAGACCCGGCAGATGGAAGATCGTCCTCTGCATGAACGTGCCGCCGGTTTGTTCGGTCGCATGCTGATCCAGCGAAACGATATTGGCGCCCGCCTTGGCCAGGAAGCTGCTCACTGCGGCCACCAATCCCGGGCGGTCGGCGCACCGCAGGAGAAGTCGGCCGACATCCTTGGCGGGCAGGGCTCCGGCGCCTCGACGCGGATACTCGCCCGTATCGGCGTCGGCACCCGTTCGGGTGGACATCCCCCTCAACCCCTCCCTGGTCGCGTCCATCACGTCCGGAATGCCATCAGAGTCTCATCTCTTCCGACCGCAAGGGTGGGGACTGAGTCGGAAAGGCATGTCGCGGCGTCGACGCACGGGCGGGCCGCTCGCTGCCGGGCCGCCGGGTCAACCGGCCACGGACATGACCTTGATTTACGGCAACGTAAGGTCCACCAGCCAGTTTCGCGGCTCTGTTCGCGGGGATTGACCATTAAGCCTCGTAATCTGCGCATATTGACGACCATGACAGTAGCCGAGCTATTTCGGACGTCAATTTCCGCAAACAATGTAGCTGAGCAAGGAAATCTTTGCCGGACAAGATCGGCTCGCTAGCTGGAATAACGGTCTTGAAAAGAGCAATACTCAAAGCCTGGGTATTCATATAGACCGCATGTGAATACCGGCCCGGCAACCGCGA
>DATEIG010000098.1:0-9826 GCA_035279185.1 Mycobacterium sp. | reverse complement strand
TGCGTGCAGGGCGGCGACTACGGCTCGATCATCGGCCCCTGGATGGGCAGCCTCGCGCCCGAGCGAGTGGTCGGCGTGCACGTCAACGGCGGGTCCTTCGGTTTCAACGCAGGCAGGCGCGTCTCCGACGACGACGTGGCGACGATGACCGCGCTCGAACGCGACAGGCTCGAGCGGTCGCGGGAATGGGCCGCCGAGAAAGCCGGATACTTCCGCATCCAGGGCACGCGTCCGCAGACGCTCGGGTACGGCCTCGAGGATTCACCCGTCGGCCAGCTCGCGTGGATCGTCGAGAAGTTCCGGGAGTGGACGGATTCCTCACAGGAGCTGCCCGAGGACGCCGTCCCGCGGGACCGGTTGCTCGCCAACGTCGCGGTGTACTGGTTCACCCGCACAGCGACCTCGTCGGCCAACCTCTACTACGAGTTGGGACATGCAGGCACGCCGTTGGACCCGTCGCCGGTGCCGATGGGTGTCGCGGTCTTCTCGGCGGATGTCGCGATCCGCCGCTATGGCGAGCGGCTGTTCAACATCGTGCACTGGAGCGACTACGACACCGGCGGCCACTTCGCGGCCATGGAGACCCCGCAGTTGCTCGTCGACGACATCCGGGGGTTCTTCTCGACCCTCACCTGACCGCGATCTCGGCGTGGAAACACGCGCTCAACGCTGGTAATCACACCGAATTCGCAACTGTGCTGCGGTTTGACCGCGAGATTCGTAGTATCTGCCAGTGACCTCGGGGATGGCCAGCGCGCAGCAGCGCGCAGATCCCGCTGCCGCGGTTGACGATCCGCAGATCGAATTGATCGGCCTCCGGAAAGAGTTCGGCGGGAACGTGGTCGCCGTCGAGGGCGCCGACCTGTCCGTCGGCGACGGCGAGCTGTTCGCGATCCTCGGGCCGTCCGGCTCGGGTAAGACCACGGTGCTGCGCATGATCGCCGGGTTCGAGCAGCCGACATCGGGCACGATCCGCCTCGGTGGCGTCGATGTCACGGCTCTGCCCGCACGACGCCGCGACGTGAACACCGTCTTCCAGGAGTACGCGCTCTTCCCGCACATGACCGTCGCCCAGAACGTCGAGTACGGGCTGAAGGTCAAAGGTGTGCCGCGCGACGAACGCCGCAGACGCACCTCCGACGCCCTCGACATGGTCCGGTTGAGCGGCGAGGCGTCACGCAAGCCGGCCCAGCTGTCGGGCGGTCAACGCCAACGAGTTGCGTTGGCGCGAGCCCTCGTCGGACGTCCGAGGGTGCTGCTGCTCGACGAACCACTCGGTGCCCTCGATCTCAAGCTTCGCGAACAGATGCAGATCGAGCTGAAGGAGATCCAGCGCGAGGTCGGCATCACGTTCGTCATCGTGACCCACGATCAGGACGAGGCGCTGACGCTGTGCGACCGGTTGGCCGTCTTCAACAACGGCCGCATCGAACAGATCGGCAAGGCGCGCGACGTCTACGAAAGCCCCGCCAACCGGTTCGTCGCCGACTTCGTCGGGACCTCCAACGTGCTCGACGGCGCGGCGGCCGAGGCGCTGGTCGGCCGGCCGGGAACGTTCGTCGTGCGACCGGAGCGGATCGCGGTGTTCGCGCCGGACACCGATCCCGTACAGGGCGTGCGCACCGTCGACGCCACCGTGCTCGAGGTGATCTATGCGGGGCCCACCACGAAGATCGCCGCGGCCACCGCGACCGGGGTCACGCTGACCGCCACCGTGCTGACCGCCAGCACCTGGCTCCCGCCGGATCTCGAGCACGGCACGCCAATCACGTTGGCGTGGCCCGAAAAAGCCCTTCATCAACTGTCAACCGAGGAGTAGCCATGAAAGCAACGGTTCGGATGGGTCTCGTCCTGGGCGCCTGCGCCGCGCTCATCGTCGGATGCTCCGGCTCAGAGGAGTCGAGCGGTTCCGGCGAGTCCCCGCCGAAGATGGAAGCGCCGAGTTCCATCGGTGACGGCGAAGGTCAGCTGAACCTCATCGCGTGGGCCGGCTACGCCGAGGACGGCTCCAACGACAAGGCCGTCGACTGGGTGACGCCGTTCGAGAAGAAGACCGGCTGCCAGGTGAACGTCAAGCTGGGCAACACCTCTGACGAGATGGTGCAGTTGATGCGCACCGGCCAGTACGACGGCGTCTCCGCATCCGGCGACGCGACGCTGCGGTTGATCTACGCGGGTGACGTCGCGCCGGTGAACACCGATCTGGTGCCGAACTACGCGACGATCTCCGACTTCCTCAAGGACAAGTCGTGGAACTCCGTCGACGGCCAGATGTACGGCGTGCCGCACGGGTGGGGCGCCAATCTGTTGATGTACAACCTCGACGTCGTGCGTGACGCGCCGAACTCGTGGGGCGCGGTGTTCGACGGCGCCGACAAGTACAAGGGCAAGGTGACCGCCTACGACTCCCCCATCTACATCGCCGACGCCGCGCTGTACCTGTCGAAGTCCAAGCCCGAGTTGGGCATCAAGGATCCGTATTCGCTGACGCCCGAACAACTCGATGCCGCAGCAGATCTGCTGAAGAAGCAGCGGGAGAACATCGGCGAGTACTGGTCGGACTACACCAAAGAGGTGCAGGCGTTCGAATCCGGCACGTCGGTCATCGGCACCACCTGGCAGGTGATCGCGAACCTGATCGGCACCGACAACAAGGTCCAGGTCAACACCGTGCTGCCGAAGGAGGGTGCCACCGGTTGGTCGGACACCTGGATGGTGTCGTCGAAAGCCGCGCACCCCAACTGCATGTACAAGTGGATGGACTGGATCACCTCACCGGAGATCAACGCCCAGGTGGCTGAATACTTCGGCGAGGCACCGGGTCAGACGAAGGCGTGCGACTTCACCACCGAGAAGGACTTCTGCGACATCTTCCACGCCACCGACGCGGACTACGCCGCCCAGATCCGCTATTGGACGACGCCGCAGAAGCAGTGCGTCGACGGCAGCGGCGACAACTGCACGACCTACGACGAGTGGGTCACCAAGTGGCAGCAGATCAAGGGGTAGTGGAAGGCGCCGACGAGCGCTTGCGCGAGGAGTCGAGAAACCAGCCGGTCTCGGCACCCGCGAGGCGCCGGATCGCGCTGGCTCTCCTCCTGGTCCCTCCAATGGCCTGGCTTGTGGTGGCCTATCTGGGATCGCTTGCGGTGCTTCTTGTTTCGGCGTTCTGGGGTACCAACAGCTTCACCGGCAAGGTGGTGCACAAGTTCACCACCCACAACATCGTGATGGCGTTCACCGATTCGGTGTTCCGGATCACGACACTGCGCACGATCGGCGTCGCCCTGCTCGTCACCGTCATCTGCATCGTGCTCGCCGTGCCGCTGGCGCTCTACATGGCGAAGGTGGCCTCGCCGCGCATCCGGGTGCTGCTCGTCATCGCGGTGACCACCCCGCTGTGGGCCAGCTATCTGGTCAAGGCCTACGCCTGGCGGATGCTGCTCTCACCCGAAGGTCCGCTGGCGTGGGCAGGCGGCTACACGCCGGGCTACGGTCTCGCGGCGACCGTGATCACGCTGACCTACCTGTGGCTGCCGTACATGATCATCCCGGTGTTCGCGGCGTTCGACCGGGTGCCCGACTCGCTGATCGACGCCAGCTCCGACCTCGGCGCGTCCGACCTTTCGACCGTGCGAATGGTGATGGCGCCGTTGGTGTTCCCGGGCATCGCAGCCGGATCGATATTCACGTTCTCGCTGTCGCTCGGCGACTACATCGCGGTGACGATCGTCGGGGGCAAGACGCAACTGCTCGGCAACGTCATCTACGGACAGCTGGTGACCGCCAACAACCAGCCGCTCGCGGCAGCGCTCTCGATCATCCCGCTGGCCGCGATCATCCTCTACCTGCTGGCGATGCGTCGGACCGGCGCATTGGAGAACGTCTGATGCTGTCGGGCGGCGCGCGGGGCGCAGTCCGGGCGTGGACGGTGCTGATCCTGTTGTTTCTGTACGTCCCCTTGGCCCTCGTGCTCGTCAACGCCTTCAACTCGTCGCGCACCTTCGCGTTCCCGCCGACGGGCTTCACCACGCAGTGGTGGGTCACCGCGTGGGAGAGCGAAGGGATGTGGACGTCGCTGGGCAACTCGGTCGTGGTCGGGCTCGGGGCGACGGCGATCGCGCTGGTACTCGGGACCATGGCCGCGTTCGCGGTGCAGCGGTATCGCTTCTTCGGCCGCGAAGTGGTGAGTCTGCTCGTGGTGCTGCCGATCACGCTGCCGGGCATCGTCACCGGTATCGCGCTGAACGCGACGTTCACCTCGGCGCTGGGCGTCACGCTCGGCTTGGCGACGGTCATCATCGGCCACGCCACGTTCTGCATCGTCATCGTGTTCAACAACACCCAGGCGCGGTTGCGCAGGCTCGGCGCCAGCCTGGAGGACGCGTCCGCCGATCTCGGCGCGTCACCGTGGCAGACGTTTCGTTACGTGACCTTCCCGCAGATGCGCGGCGCGCTCGTCGCAGGCGCGATCCTGGCGTTCGCGCTCAGCTTCGACGAGATCGTGGTGACGACATTCACCGCGGGGCCGACGGTGCAGACGCTGCCGATCTGGATATTCGGGAACCTCTTCCGGCCGAATCAAGCACCGGTGATCAACGTCGTCGCCGCTGCGCTCACGCTGGTCGCGATCATCCCGGTGTGGCTTGCTCAGCGCTTCGGCGGCGACCCGGCGACGACACGGGTGTAGATCCCGGTGGTGTAGTCCGACGCCGCCGACACCATGTGCCGCTGCAAGCCCTTGTCGAGGAGGTGCGTCACGACCGCCACGCCCAGATCGCGGTAGTCGTCGATGAGCCCCGCGACCTCGTCCATCTCCTCCGGCGTCGGTACATACCCGGCGCCGTAGCGAGCCTCGATCGACTTCTCCAGAGCCGACACCAGAACCGCCGACAGCTCGTCGATCGTGTCAGCGCCGGATTCGACCACCCGCAGGATCATCTGCACGTACGAGAGCTGATCGGGCGATCGCGTGACGATCTCGGCGATCGCCGGATCAGTCAGCGACACCGAGCCCTCGGCGATTTCGGCGAGCCCGCACGACAGGAGCCGTCGCGCTTCGTCGCAGTCGGGATCGAGATCGAGAGCGACGGCGGCGGCGGGCCCGGCGTCGTCCGCCCTTTCGCCCAGGATCGCCTGCTGGACACCGAGGATCGCGGCGAGATCGTGGCCCTCCCGCATGCGCTCGAAGAACTCGGCGATGTGCGCGCTGTTGAACCCCTTGCGGAGGAGTTGGTTGATCGTCTTCAACTGGGACAGGTGGTAGTCGTCGTAGAAGGCCGAGCGCCCCTGCCGCCGCGGCGGGTCGAGCAATCCTCGTTCGCGGTACGCGCGGATGTTGCGCGAGCTGACTCCCGATATGCGCGCGAGGTCGTCGAGTCGGTACTCAGCCAAGCCCGCACACCATTCGTCGGCGGGGACAGCTACCTCGCATGCGGACACTCTAATACCCCCGGGGCAATTGTGAGCGAATTCGGAGTGGCCTCTGGCGTGAGGCCCTACTTAGGGTAGCCATAGGCGCCCATCTGGCAATATGTTCGCCAAGTGATCTAGATCACCACATAGGTCTGCAGATCCAGCCAACTTCAGACACCCTCGGACAGCTATTCCCGTTCGTCGGGTGAGTGATCTCACCGGTAATGAAGTGGCATTCGCCGGACGTGCTACGGGAGCATGGAACAGTCGTTTCAACGACACAGTCCACCGAGGTTTGTCGAAGGAGTCTCTGCGCGTGCGTCCCTGGATCGTGTGGGCCACCGGACTTCTGGCATACATCGTCGCGGTGCTCGACCGCACAACCCTCGGTGTCTCGGGGCTGGAGGCCGGTGACCGCTTCACCGCCGGCCCGGGCGTGCTGTCGTCGTTCGTCGTCCTGCAGATCGTCGTCTACGCCGGCGCCCAGGTGCCGGCCGGATTGCTGCTGGACCGGTTCGGGTCGAAGGCCCTCATCGTCTCCGGCGCCGCCGTGATGGCGGTGGGTCAGTTGACGCTCGCCTTCACAGAGTCGCTGCCCATGGCGATCGCCGCGCGCGCCGTGGTGGGGCTCGGCGATGCGGTCACGTTCATCTCGGTGCTGCGCCTCGTGCCGCACTGGTTCCCGCCCGATCGGGTCCCGCTGGTGACGCAGTTGACCGGCATCTGCGGTCAACTCGGTCAGGTGCTCTCCGCGGTCCCGTTCCTGGCGCTGCTCGCGGGCGAGGGCTGGACCACGGCCTACCTGTCGGTGGTCGCGCTCGGTGTGGTGTCGATCGCGCTGACGCTGGCATTGGTCAAGAACACCCCGAACGGGAACGTCGTCGACCCGCCGTCCAGCTCGATCGGCGAGGTGTGGGCCGGCGTCAAGACCGTCTGGCTGCGACCGGGCACCCGGCTCGGTTTCTTCACCCACATGGGCACCCAGTTCTCGGTGACGGTCTTCGCGTTGATGTGGGGGCTGCCCTATCTGACTGTGGGACAAGGACTGTCAGTCCATGTGGCGGGCACCCTGCTGAGCCTCTCCGTCGTTGCGGCCATCGTTGCGGGCGTCGTCATCGGCATCTTCACCGGGCGCAAACCGCACCGGCGTTCGCGGCTCGTGTTGTTGATCATCGCGAGCAACGCCACGATGTGGACGATAGTGTTGGCGCTGCCGTCGGCCGCGCCCCTGTGGCTGCTGACACTTCTCGTGGTGGTGATTTCGATCGGCGGTCCGGGCTCGATGGTGGGCTTCGACTTCGCCCGCACGTTCAACCCGAGCGCTACGCTCGGCACCGCCCAGGGCATGGTCAACATGGGCGGTTTTCTGGCGTCGCTGCTGGTGATGCAGGCGATGGGTTTGGTGATCGGCGCGGTCGGCGGTTACTCGTTCGAGTCGTTCCGGCTGGCGTGGACCGTTCAGTACGCGATCTGGGCGCTGGCCACCGTCGGCATCCTGATCACCCGCGCGAAGGCGCGACGGCTGCTGCGGGAGGAACGAAACCTCTTGGAGGGCTTCGAGCCTCACGCGCCGGAGCCGGTCGAGGCGCGGTAACCCGCTATCTGTTGCGGGCGCTGACGCGCCGGTTGGCCTTCTTGATGGCGTCGACGAGGTCGTCCTTGGTCATCTTCGAACGCCCCGAGATGTCCAGGCGTCGAGCGACCTCCATCAGGTGCTTCTTCGACGCGTTCGCGTCGACACCCTCCGCGGACGAGCCGGACGGATTCGGCCCTCCGCTGCGCGCTCTCGAGTCGGACGGGCCCTTCTCGTCCTTGGCTTCCCAGTGGTCGCCGACCTTTTCGTAGCTGTGCTTCAACGCGCTGTACGCGACCCGATGGGCGCGCTCACCCTCGCCGTACTGCTCGGCGGCGGCGTCGTGGGCCTTGGCGAAGGTCCGCTGCGCCTTGGCGGGTGACTTCTTCAGCGTGCTCGGCAACTCGCTTTTCTTGGCGTCGCCCTTGGCTGTGCTCTTCGGCATGGGATGCTCCTTTGTCGGATTCGACCGAGGAAACGCCGCCGAAGTCGCCACGAGTGTTCGACGGCCCCAAGTGAACGGCGGCCGCTGCTTGACCAACCAATCCGGTGCTCGCCCTCGCGAGACTGTGGTGCCGCTCACAAACGAGCGACTTCGGACGGCTACGAAAGGGACTTACCGTTGTCCCCCTTCGCTAAACGCACCGCGACGGCCCGATCGGCGTGCCGGTAGCCACGGACCTCGTATCCGATGACGCTCACCGCGGGCGCCAGCATGACGATCAGCAGCGCGTTGGCCATCGACATGCCGTCGGCGACCGCGACCACCGCCGCGACCAGCACCGCAGCCGTGAGCGCGAGGAGCAGCAGGTTGAACAGCGTCTGTGTGCCGAGCAGCAGCATGTAGAGCACGTACACCACCGCGATGTAGATGCCCACCGGAATCGCGACCGCCAGTACGGTGCTGACCGCGTCCAACTCCGAATGGTGCTCGACGTAGTAGGCCGCCGCGTGCAGTCCGGCGCCGGTCGCGACGATCGCCCCGAACACGATCAGATGCAGATATCCGAAGCGGAACGACAACTCGCGGCGGGCATGCAGCAGCCGCGACTGCGGCACGATGAAGTACAGCCACCACATCCCGAATGTCAGACCGGTGCCCGCGACCGTGACCAGGACGGCCGCCACGGTCCAGCCCTGCGACGAGACGACCGCCGACAGCGAGGCGACGGTGCCCACCACACCCTCGCCGAGCGCGATGATGGTCAGAAGCGAGTAGCGCTCGGCGATGTGATGCGCGTGCCACGGTGTGCCGCCCATGCGCCGTTCGGCGAGAAACGGCCCGCACATCTCGACGACCACCAGCAGACCGGCCCACGCGAACGTCGCGATGATCGATGTGCTGACCGGAATCATCGCGATCCACCCGATCTGTGCGACGGTCACGACGGTCGCGTACGTCAGGCACGCCGATCGGCGCTGCGGATCCTGCTTGGCCGCCCGTAACCACTGCGCCACCAACGCGATTCGCATCACCACGTAGCCGGCCACCAGCACCTGGTTGTCGACGTGACCGCCTTCGGCCATCGACGAATACAGTGCCGGCAGACCCAACGCCAGGATGATGACGCCCACCATCTGCAGCATCGTCAGCAGGCGGTAGACCCAGTCGTCGGTGTCGTAGGCCGACGCGAACCAGCTGAAGTTGATCCACGCCCAGCAGATCGAGAACGTCGCGAAGACGAACGCCGCCAGGCCCGCACTGACGTGTCCCTCGGCGAGTTGATGAGCGAACTCGGAGGCGGCGATGCCGAACCCGATCACGAACGTCAGGTCGAACAACAACTCGAGAGGCGTGGCCGCCCGGTTCGATTCGTCGGGGTCACGGCCGGACATCGTGCGGATCCGGTGCACCTCTACCCGCTGGCTGTGCTGCGGCTCAACGTCACTCATGTCCTGCAGAGTGTGCCGAGCCGACGCAGCACTGTCCAGGCAAGGGTTCCGCGGAGACAGGTAGTGAACTACGCATGCCGTCGGGCTCACCGCTTCGCATCATCGACCGCAGAGGAGCAAACGATTCGAAAGGCGGCGCGCGATGCCGGAACAGTTCACGGTCACGATGCTCGGTGGCTTCGAGGTCCACCGTGACGGCCAGCTGCTCGACCTGCCGCCCTCCTGTCAGCGTCTGGTCGCGCTCGCCGCGCTGAAACGCCGCGCGGTGCCTCGCAGCTGG
The DNA here is from genome assembly GCA_035279185.1 of Mycobacterium sp. Classification (GTDB taxonomy): domain Bacteria; phylum Actinomycetota; class Actinomycetes; order Mycobacteriales; family Mycobacteriaceae; genus Mycobacterium. The sequence goes on along the minus strand of DATEIG010000098.1, from coordinate 665 downwards.
GTGTGCCGCACGCTGTGGCCGACGACGCGACCGGACCGCGCGACGGCGCGGCTGCGGACCACACTGTGGCGGCTGCGCCCGATGGGTGCGGCAGCTCTCCTGTCAGTCACGCCGGACTCGGTCGCGATCGGCCCCGAGGTGTCGGTCGACTGGTACGACGCGGTGGACCTGATCGGCCGTCTGCTGGGACATTCCCCGGCCGCGACACCACGCGACCGCGACGTGGCCGCCGAACTACTCCCGTTGCTGCGCGAGGGCGCGCTGCTCGACGGGTGGGCGGATGACTGGCACGCGCACGCCAGAGAAACCTACCGTGAGCTGCGGCTGGAGGCACTCGACACCCTCGTGGGACTGTGCGCGCAGAACGGGTAGTGCACTACGCGTGCGTGTCGCTGTGAACCATTCCTACGCTGGCATCGTCCAATAGATGCATATTGAGAAAACACCGGGAGAGAGCCATGAACGCCCTACTCGTGACCTGCCTGAGCGTGACGGCGACACTCGCCGCACTGGGCGTGCACGAATTGCAGGCCAAGCTCGAGCGCTGGGACTACGAACGGCACGCTGAGGACTAGCGTTGACCGGGTGGCCACTCTCACCGACGACGTCATCTCCTTCCTCTCCGAGGGCACCAGAACCGCCAAACTCGGGTACACCGCATCTGA
>DATEIG010000097.1:0-13261 GCA_035279185.1 Mycobacterium sp. | reverse complement strand
ATCCCCGAGTGGTGGAGGGTTACGAAAAGGGGCTGACCATCGCCACGGGGGTTCGCCGCGCCGATCGCGTCAAGAACGCCGGTGAGAAGCAGGCGATCATCGAGAACAGCACCGCTCGACTGATCCGCAAGGTCGCCCGCGGCTAGAAACCGCCGGGCACGCCGTTGCGGAGGTGGCGCAGACCGGCATCCGCGAGCAAGGGCGCGTCGAGCAGGTTGCGGGTATCGAGCACCACCGCCCCCGGCGCCTGGTCGGCGATCGCCGCCCAGTCCAGCTCTCTGAACTCCGGCCACTCGGTGAGCAGCACGATGGCGTCCGCGTCTTTGGTGGCCAGGTACGGATCGTCGACAGCCACGATCGAAGAGTCGCGGAGCACGATCGGATCGATGGATGCCAGTTTCGGGTCGTACCCGGTGATCTGCGCGCCGGCACGGACCAGTTCGGCGCAGATCGTCAGCGCTGGCGAGTCACGCACATCGTTGGTGCCCGCCTTGAAGGTCAACCCCAGCGCCGTCACCCGGGCCGACCGCAGCGGCACGCCCATGGCGCGAGCGAGCGTTCTGGCGATACGGCCGGGTTGAGCCGCGTTCGTCTCGCACGCCGCAGCCACCTCGGCCAGTTCGACGCCGGTGCATCGCGCGGTGTGCAGCAGCGACGAGGTGTCTTTGGGCAGACACGAGCCGCCCCAGCCGGGGCCGGGCTGCAGGAAGTGCCCGCCGATGCGGACATCGGCGCCCATGCAGCGGGTGACGTCGCCGACGTCGGCCCCCACCTGCGCGGCGAGCTGCGCCAGTGAGTTGGCGTACGAGATCTTCACCGCGAGGAAGGCATTGCTCGCGTACTTGGCGAGCTCCGCACTTTCCGGGCTCATGTGGATCGTGTGAGCCCCTGCGCTGCCGCACAGTTCGGCCACGGTCGTGGCGGCGTGGTCGTCGTCGGCGCCGACGATGATCCGGTCCGGATGACGAAAGTCGTAGATGGCGTGGCCTTCTCGAAGGAACTCGGGGTTGGCGACCACCGAGAGTCCCGTGTCGTTCAGTCGCCGCGCCACGTTACGCGTCGTGCCGACCGGGACGGTCGATTTCACGGCGAGCACCGCTCCCGGGCGGAGAAGAGAGGCGAGCTCGGCGACGGCCGCGTCGACGAAGCTCAGATCCGTCGAACCGTCCGGCGCGCTCGGCGTGGGCACGCAGATGAAGACGACGTCGCGGTCCGCCAGCGCGGCGTAGTCGGCGGTGAACCGCAGGTGCCCCGCCCGCAGGCCCCGCACGAGGAGAAACGGCAGCCCGGGTTCGTCGAGCATCGTCTCGGCCCGGCTGAGACGCTCGACCTTGGGCACGTCGACATCGACGCACACCGTGTCGTGTTCACCTTCGGCCACGCAGACGGCCGTCGTCAGGCCGACGTAGCCGGCCCCGACCACACCAACGCGCTTGCTCATCTGGCTCCTCGCGTGCGCTGTCGTTGCGTCATACGCACTCCCGCATCACTTCTCGTGTCGCGTCGAGCACCCGGCCCACGGTGATGAGCAGCAGGCCCTTGTGGGGCACGTCGGCGTGCGGGTCACCCCTGTCACCCGCCCAGACGGCGACGTGCGGCCCGCTGCCGCGCGGTCCCCACCACTGCGGTGGTGTCGGCCCGAACAGCACCACCGACGGTGTTCCGGTGGCGGTGGCGATGTGGCCGACGCCGGTGTCCCCGCAGACGAGAAGCCTGCTGTCGTGGATCAGCGCAACCATGTCCAGCAAGTCCAATGCGCCTGCCAGCACGGCGCTTTCAGGCAGCCCCGCCTGACGTGCGACCGCATGCGCCAACTCCACCTCGGCTGCACCGCCGGTGATGACGACGTCGTTGCCCTGCGCGGCCAGATCTGCGGCCACCGCAGCGAACCGGTCGGCGGGCCACCGTCGTGCGGCTGCCGCCGCTCCGGGATGAACGACGACCGAGCCGGAACGGTCGACGAAACCCGGTGGCCGCGCAATGCCCAAATCGGCTGGATCACATGAGATTCCGAACCACTCGAGCATGCCGCACCAGCGGTCGACCTCGTGGACGTCGGACCGCCACGGTGGGCCCGCAAGATCGGGATGAGCGTGGTGGCGGTGGCTCAACAGCGTCCCGGGTGACAACGCCCGCAGGTCGGCGATGCTCTCCGGTCCGCTGCCGTGCAGGTTGACCGCCATGTCCGGCGGGGGCCGCAACGACTGCAGGCAGCCCAATCCGTCGGTGGGCATGACCTCGTCGACCGCCTCAGTGTGCAGGGCGAGATCGCGCAGCGGCTCGGGTGCGGCGAGGATGATCTTCGCGCCGGGGTAAGCGCGACGCAGTCCGCGCAGGGCGGGCACGCCGGTGAGCAGATCACCGAGCCCGAGCGCGCGCAGGACGACGAGCGTCCCGCAGGTCATGGCCACGACGATTCCGTTGACGCGCACACCACCATTTCGCGCACCTCGCACCCGGCCGGCTGCATCAGGGCGAACACGACTGTCTCGGCAACGTCTTCGGGCTTGTTGAGCTTCGCGTCCGGCGGCGGCTTGTACTGCTCGGTGCGACCGTCGAAGAACGGTGTGTGCATGCCGCCGGGGATGAGCGTCGTGACGCCGACCTCCCCCGCGAGCTCGGCCGCCAGCGCCCTGCTGAACCCCACGACACCGAACTTCGATGCGCAGTACGCGGTCGCGTCGCTGACGGCGTTGATCCCCAGAGTCGAAGCGCACGTCACGATCCGGCCCCCCGTCGTCCGCAGATAGGGCAGCGCCGCGCGGATCACTGCGGCGGTGCCGAGGAGGTTGACGTGGATGACGCGTTCCCACTCCTTGGCCGGGACGTCGTCGAGCTTGCCGCACGAGTCGATACCCGCCGCGGTGAACACACCGTCGATGCGACCGTCGACCCGGTCGGCCAGGGCGCGTACCGCGGCGTCGACCGCGTCGGTGTCGGCAAGGTCGGCCGAGGCGAAGGCGACGTCGCCGCCGACGTCCTGCCTGTCGATGACCAGCGGTGTACCGCCATGCTGCGCAACCGCTTTGACGGTTGCCGCGCCGAGGCCCGATGCGCCGCCGGTGATCAGAATGTTTCCCAGTGCCATGGTGTCAGCTCCTGTCGCTGAAGATCATGACCGCGCCGCGGCGATCAGGTTGGATGAGGAGTAGCCGGCCACCGTGGGCAACAGCACCACTTCGCCACCGTGGCGACGCACCACCTCGGCTTCGGGCAGATCGGCCTCCGTGTAGTCGCCGCCCTTGACCCACACGTCGGGTCGGAGTCGTTCGAGCACCGTCTCGGGCGAGCGCTCATCGAAGATGATCACCTCGTCGACGCACTCGAGTGCCGACAGCACCCGCGCACGGTCCTCCGCCGCCATCACCGGCCTGCTCGGTCCCTTCAGTGCCCGCACCGAACCGTCGGAGTTGAGCAGCACGACGAGACCGTCGCCGAGTTGACGGGCCGCGTGCAGCAGGCGGATGTGCCCGGTGTGCAGCAGATCGAAGCATCCGCCGGTGGCCACCAGCCTGCCGCCCCGTCGACGAAGGGCCTCGACGCCGCCGCTCGCCGTCCGGCTCCCCCGCGCCCCGACGGGTGCGGGACGGGATACCCCGACGGCGCCGCCCGCGGCGATGAAGTCCGTTGCTGCGCGCACGGCGTCGGCGACCGCTGTCTTCACGTCGGCCCCGTCGGCCAGTGCGAGGGCTGCGGCGACGGCGAACCGGTCGCCCGCGCCGCATGGGTCTCCCTCCACCGAAACTCCCTGCGCCGGAACGTGGGTCGAGGCTTCCGCAGTGGCGACAAGGGCACCCCTCGGGCCCATGGTCACCGAAACCGCTCGCGCAGCCCACTGCTGTCGCAGAGCTGACGCCGACGCCTCGTCCGCCTCGGCCTGGTTCGGTGTGACCAGCCAGCAACCGCGAACGGGTGGGGCACCTCGCGGATGGGGATCCCACACGACGGGCACACGTGTGCAGACGCGAGCCAGTGCGTCACGGACCTCCGGGTGGGCGGCGACGCCGCGGCCGTAGTCGGCGACGCAGACCGCGCGGGCCCCGTCGAGCGCGTCGACGACGCGGCGCGGAAGCCCATCCGTCGCCGCGGTACCGTCCCCGTGGTCGAGCCGCAGCATCGACTGACCGCGGGCGCGGATCCGGGTCTTGCACACCGTGCTTCCGTTCAGCGGCAGCGCGACCACCTCGACGCCCGCCTCGGCGAGGAGTTCGGCCAGCGCGCACCCGTCGGCGTCGTCGGCCAGGGCGGTCACCAGCACGACGTCGGAGTCGGTGCGGGCCGCCAGGATCGCGGCCAGGCCCGCCCCGCCGGGTCGGCGCCAGATGCGGTCCGTGTCGACGACCGGAACCGGCGCTTCCGGGCTCAGCCTGCTCGCCGAGCCCTCGATGTCGACGTCGAGCATCACATCGCCGACGACGACCAGCGGCCTAGACACTGTGGCTCCTTTCGCCGAGGAGCACGTCGTCGACGGCGATGCACAGCGCGTGGACGAGCAGAAGGTGGATCTCCTGGACCGTCGCCGTGGATTTCGCGTCGACGCAGACCGCGTCATCGCACATCGCCGCCAGCGGGTTCGGCGCGGGACCGGTCAGCGCCCAGGTGGTCAGGCCCGTCTCATGGGCGGCCTTGACAGCGGCCAACACGTTGCTACTCGTGCCGCTGGTGGACAGCGACATCAGTACGTCGCCGGGTCGGCCGTGCGCACGCACGCCTCTGGCGAACACCTCGTCGATGCCGTAGTCGTTGCCGATTGCCGTCAGGGCCGACGTATCGGCGTGTAACGCGATGGCGGACAACGGAATTCGCTCGTCGTGGAATCGGCCGACCAGTTCGGCGGTCAGATGCTGGGCCTCGGCCGCGCTGCCCCCGTTGCCACAGGCGAGCAGTCGCCCGCCCCCGGTCAGCACGTCGGCCAGTCGCGTGCCCCAGAACGCCAGACGCTCGGCCTCGGGGCCGATCCGGTCGACGGCCTCGCTCAACGCCTGCATGTGGCTGTGGATCATGAGGGTCCCTCCAATCGTGCGACCGCCGCCAGCAGTGCGGCGTCGGTGATTCCATCCAGACACGGGTGCCCGGCGACCGGGCATTCGCGGGCCCGCGTCATCCGGCACCGCGCGTCCTGGTCACCGAGCCGTATCACGCTGCGCCCGTAGGGCAGCCACTGCGAGGCGGGCACCACGGGTGCGAACAGCGACACCACCGGCGCACCCACCGCCGCGGCGAGATGGGCCGGGCCGGTGTTCGGCACCACGACGACGTCTGCTGCGGCATAGACGGCGGCCAACGTCGCCAACGTCGTGTGGCCGCCGAGGTCGACGGCGACGTCGGCGGCGACCTCGGCGGTCAGCTCCTCCTCGTCGGGACCTCCGGTCACGAGAACCCGGTGGCCGCTCTCGACGAGTGCCCGCACCATCGCGGCGCTGCGTTGCGCCGTGGGTCGTCGTGCAGGCACCGCGGCGCCGGGATGGAAGACGACGAAGGGCGCGGAGTCGACGATGTCGGTGAGGTGGCCGGCCAGCGCAGGTGTCTCGACGGCAAGGGCGCCGTCGTCGCCTGCGGGCAGTGCACATCCGCCCGCGCGGGCGAGTGAGAGCGCTCGCTCCGGCTCGGGGACGCCATCGGGCACGTGATGGCGGACGTCGAGAAGCGTGCCGGGATAGTCCTCGCTGATCGCAGCGACCCACGGCGCGCCCGCCATGCGGCAGATCAGCGCCAACGGAAGGGGTGACTGATGGAAGGACGTGAAGATGAACACCCGGTCGGGCCGGATGTCGTGCAGGTGCTTGATCAACGAATCCACATGGCTCGCCGTGAGTTCCGGCGAGTCGAAATCGACCCACGGCGCCTGCCATTCGATGACCTCGTCGACTGACGGCAGCAGTTCGGCGGCTTCGCGGCCGCGCGGCCCGCACAGGACGGTCACCGAATCGTGGTTCGTCGCGACCGCGCGCACCGCGGGCCCGGTGATGAGCACATCACCGGCGCTGTCGAGTCGCGCGACGAGGGCGTGGGTCACCGGCACTCCTTCAACACCAGCGACACGGCGCTGGGCAGGTCGGCGGCGACCTTCGCGCGCAACTGCGCGTCGCTGATCTCCTGGCGCAGCGTGCGTTCGGTGGGTACCAGCACCGCGTCGGCGCCCGCGGCGAGCGCGGCATTGACATCGCCGCCGGTGTCGCCGATGACCACACACCTCGTGGCGTCGACACCGAGCGCATCGGCGGCGGCCATCACCATCCCCGGCGCCGGCTTGCGGCAACCACATCCGTCGCCGTCGTCATGGACGCATACCTGCCAGGCGTCGAACGGGCCGAGGACTTCGTCGACCCGCGTGTTGACCGCGCTCAACTGATCGCGGGTGATCAACCCCTTCGCCACGCCCGACTGGTTGCTGACCACGCCGAGCAGCAGGCCCTGGCTCCGGAGCCTGCGCAGCGCGTCGGACGCGCCGGGAACCGGTGTCACACCGTCGGGATCGTTGAGGTAGTGACGGTCCTCGATGATCGTGTCGTCACGGTCGAACAGCACAGCCAGCGGCGGATCCCGCCGCGCGGAGCGGAACTGCCACTGGCCGCACAGGCGATGAAAGACCGCCGCGGGCGGGATGAGAACGCTTGTCACCAGCATCCGCCCGACCTCGGCGAGCGTCCGCGGCCCCGCGAGAATCCGGCGCAGCGCGAACTCCGCCGTCATCGCCGCCCACAGCCCGCCGGCGCGGCCTGCCGCGCGCCGCCGTCCCGCGAGGACGAGCACCGTCGCGCAGAGGCCTGCGGCCGTCGTCACCGCGTGAGCGGGAAGGCGGCCGCGGCCCTCACCCACCTTCGTGCGCCACGTGGGGCCGTGCTTGCGCCGCATCAACGCGTTGTCGCGGTTGCCGACTTGAGCACGCACACTGCTGAACCATGTCGAGGGCGCGACCGGATGAGTCGACCGACGCCGCCCCTCGGTGATCACATTGCCGCGCCGCGTGATTCGCAGAGCGATGTCCGAGTCTTCCCGGTAGGCCCGCGGGAACCGCTCGTCGAAGCCGCCGACGGCGACCAGCGCGCGACGCTCGAACGCCATGTCGGCGGTGATCCACTGCGCACCCCCGAGTCGTTGCGTGCGGCGTTCGTCGTCGGTGGCGCGCCGACCGGCGACCGCGGGTACCTCGATCACCGCCTGTGAGCCGACGGCTCCGAGGCGCTCGGCCTCGGCGAGATCGGCGGCCACGGCTTTCAGCCAGTTCGGTTGCGGAACAACGTCATCGTCGAGAAAGCAGATCCAGCGTGTCCGTGTGCTGCGCCAGCCGACGTTGCGCGCCGCCGCGGGGCCCCGGCCTCCGCTGGTGAGCACGGTGACGGGGAGGCGTGTGGACACCTCGAGCGGTGGGCTGGGCTCAGCACGGTCGTCGACGAGCACCACCGCGGTGGGCTGCGGACCCGCCGAACTATCGAGTTCGGCGAGCAGACGCTGAAGGGAATCCCGGCCGACGGTCGGGATGATGATCGCGAAGTCCGCTGTCACCGCGGCCTTCTCACGACGAAGGGGCCGATCGCCAACATGTCGATCGGCGAGCTGCCGAAGCATTCGAGCGCGTCGCGCGGACTGTCGACCATCGGCCGGCCCGCGGTGTTGAAGCTGGTGTTGACGACGACCGGCACGCCGGTGCGCTCGGCGAAATGGCTGATGGTCGCGTGCAGCAGAGCATGGCTCTTGTCGACCGTCTGGATGCGGGCTGTGCCGTCGACGTGTGTGACGGCGGGGATCCGGGACCGCCACCTCTCGGCGACATCGTGGACGAACAACATGTACGGGCTGGGAATGGGTCCCCCGGAGAAGATCTCGTGCGCCCACTCGGCGAGCACCATCGGTGCGACGGGACGAAACTGCTCGCGCCCTTTTACGTTGTTGAGCCGTTCGAGGTTTTCCGCGTGGCGCGGGTCGGCCAGCAACGACCGGTACCCCAACGCCCGCGGCCCGTACTCCGAGCGGCCCTGGAACCACCCGATCAGCTGGTTCTCCGCGAGCGCCTTACCCACCGTCGTCGCGAGGTCTTCCGGGCGCTCGTGCGGCACCGCGGCTTCTGTCAGCGCCGCGGCGATCTCGTCGTCCGACCAGCCGCGGCCCAGGGCTGCCGAGGGCATCGGCGCGATCGGCTCGCCCACCTCGCCCGCCACCGCCAGCGCGGCCCCGAGCGCGGTGCCCGAGTCACCCGCTGCCGGCTGGACCCAGACGTCGGTGAATCCGCCCTTGGCGTAGATCTTGGAGTTGGCAACGCAGTTGAGCGCCACACCGCCTGCCAGGCAGAGCTTTTCGTGTTCGGTCCGCTCGCGCAGCCAGCCGACGAGGTCCAGCAGAACCTCCTCGACCACCTTCTGCACACTGCATGCGAGGTCGAAGTTGTGCTCACCGCGGGGACTGAAGGAGCTCCACTCGACCGGTTCGGTGCGGAAGCCGCCGTCGCCGGTGGCGTAGACCCGCTCGCGCAGTTGCTCGAGATAGCGCGGCTTCCCGTAGGAGGCCATCGCCATCACCTTGTACTCGTCGCTGGACCGCTTGAAGCCGAGGTGTTCGGTGAGCTCCTCGTAGAACAGGCCGAGCGAGTGCGGCAGCTCCTGCGTGGCAAGCACATCGAGCTTCAAGTCGCGGTACTCGCCTGCCAGCATCGACGTCCGCTCGCCGCGGCCATCGACGGCCAACACCGCGCTGTCTGGGTACGGCGACGCCAGCGAGGCCGACGCGGCATGCGCCACGTGGTGGCGGACATAGCGCACCGCGGCGGGGTCCAGACCGGGCAGCGCCGTCGTCAGGAACCGTGGCGCCCGTTCGGCGTACAGTGTCCGCAGGTACTCCCAGTCGCGGTCCAGACCCGCGAGATCGTCTGTGCCGTCCCGCATCAGCCGCGGGTCGTAGGAGTAGCCCACCGCATCGAGGTCGGCAGGTTCGAGCCCCGCCTGCGACAGGCACCACCGAGCCGACTCCACCGGCAGCTCCCACGTCGAGAACGGCACCGCCGACTTCCCGTGCTTACGCCGGGTGAACCGCTCCTCTTCCGCGGCGGCGACCACGTGCCCGTCGACGACAAGCGCGGCCGCCGAGTCGTGGAACACCGCGTTTATGCCGAGGATGCGCATGACCGCCTCCTGAACCAATCGATGGTGTGCGCCAGGCCCTCTCGGTAGGACACGCGCGGCTGCCAAGCCAGCTGCTCCGTGGCGAGACGGATGTCGGGACACCGCTGGCGCGGATCGTCCTCCATCGCGGGCCGGTGTTCGATCGGCGAGTTGCTGCCCGCCAGATCGCGGATGGTCTCGGCGATCTCCAGCACGGTCAACTCCGTGGAATTCCCGATGTTGATCGGCCCCGGTCGATCGGACCGCGCCAGCTTCACCAGTGCGTCGACGGTGTCGTCGACGTAGCACAGCGACCGCGTCTGTGCGCCACTTCCGTTGACGGTGATCGGTTCGCCGGTCAGCGCCTGCATGCAGAACGTGGGCACGACGCGGCCGTCGTCGCCGCGCATGCGCGGACCGTACGTGTTGAAGATCCGGGCCACCCCGACGTCGGCCGACCGCCCGCGCCGGTAGGCGAATGTCAGCGCCTCCGCGAACCTCTTCGCCTCGTCGTAGACGCTGCGCGGTCCGATGGGATTGACGTTGCCCCAATATGTTTCGCGCTGCGGATGCTCGAGCGGGTCGCCGTAGACCTCGCTGGTCGAGGCGAGGACGAGCCGCGCGTTGGACCGCTCGGCGATGTCGAGGGCGTTCGCGGTGCCGATGGCGCCCGCGCGCAGCGTCTGCACCGGAAGCCGCAGGTAATCGAGCGGCGAGGCGGGCGAGGCGAGGTGGAACACGGTGTCGGGCGCGGGACGCAGCGGCAGCCCTGTCGACGGGTCGCTGATGTCGTGCCTGACGAAGCGGTATCCGGGGCGGTCGTGCAGCAGGGTCGCCGCGGTGGGCGCGCTGGTGGACAGGTCGTCGACGCAGATGACCTCGGCACCGTCGGCGAGCAGGCGCTCGCAGAGATGGCCGCCGAGAAATCCCGCGCCCCCGGTCACCAGGGCGAGTTCGATGTCACCCATTGGCGTTTCCCCGTCCCACCCGCGGGTAGTCAGCCGTGTTATGCGGACCTCGTTCGTGATAGCCAGCCGCAACCGCGCCGCCGAGCTCGCGACGACGATCACCCGCCTGCTCAACACGACGCAGTGCCCGATAGTCGCCGTCGACAACGGCTCGAATGACGACTCCGTCGCGGTCATCCGCCGCTTCGCGCGTCAATCCGAGGGCCGCGTCCTGGCGATCGAGCTGAAGAAGAACAGGGGTGTGGTGGCCCGCAACATCGGGGTCGCGGCGTGCCGTACGCCCAATGTCGCCTTCTGCGATGACGATTCGTGGTGGGCGCCGAGTGCGATCGAGATCGCCGAAGGCCTCTTCGACCGGCATCCCAGCATCGGCCTGCTCGCCGCGCGCACCATCGTGCTGCCCAGGCGTTGCGACGATCCGATGAACGCCGCGCTTGCCGACAGCCCCTTGGGCCGACAGTCCAACCTTCCGGGTCCGTCGATCCTGGGCTTCATGACGTGTGCGGCGATCGTCCGCAAGTCCGCGTTCGTCACTGCCGGTGGCTTCAGCGAACTGCTGCATTTCTACGGTGAGGAACAACTGCTTGCCATCGACCTCGCCGCGCGAGGCTGGGACCTGTGCTACTGCCCCGAGCTGGTGGCCTACCACCAGCCGTCGGTGATACGCAGCAGTTCCTCGGCGCGCAACGCGCGCGAACTCCGCAACGACGTCCTGACCACATGGATGCGCCGCCCGATGTGGCACTGCCTCAAAGCCACCGGCAGGCTTCTGGCGGCGGCTGTGCGCGACGGTGAGCACGCCCGCGGCGCCGCGGAGGCACTGCTGCGGGTGCCCGTCGTGATGAACCTGCGCAGGCCACTGCCGACGGAGGTCGAGCGGGCGCTGACACGCCTCGAGTCCGGTTGAGTGCGCCGAGGTCATCCCGTCGACACCTGCGGGTGATCCAGTTGGGCGACCAGATCGTAGATACGCACGGTGTCCGCGGCCACCTGGTCCCACGTGTAGCGGGCGCAGATCCGGTCGCGGCCTGCCAGACCGAGGCTCTGCCGCAGAAAGGCGTCGCGGAGTAGCGGGTTGATGGCCTCGGCGATCTCGCGGGGCTTCCTCGGTGCGATCAACCGTCCGGTCACGTCGTGCACGACGGTGTCCTGCATTCCGCCCACCGCTGAGGCGACCACAGGGACGCCGCTGGCCATGGCCTCCAGAGGAACGATGCCGAACGGCTCGTACCACGGGGTGCAGGCCACGACGTCAGCCGACCGGAACAGCGCGGGCATGGCATCCCGCGCGACGGCGCCGTAGAGATGCACCCGCCGGGACACCCCGAGTTCCTTGGCCAAGGCGCGCAGGCGAATCGCCTCCGGATGAGTGTCCAGTTCGGCTCGATCCGGACCGCCCGCGATGACCAGCTCAGCGTTCGGTATGGACGGCATGGCGCGGATCATGTCGTCGAATCCCTTGCGGGGCACCAACCGTCCGACGCTGAGGATCCGGTTCTTGGCCGGCTTCGTGGCAACCGGCCCCTCCGGCGTGAAGACGTCCTTGTCGACGCCGCACGGCACCACCGACGTTCGCGCCCGCGACCGCCCCATCCGCATCAACTCGAAGACTTCGTCACTGCACGTTGCGGCGACCCAGGTGGCGGTCCTGGCGACCATCGCCTCGAGGTGCAGCCTGTCCGGTGGGCTGGTGTCCTGTACGCCCTGATGACGACGCTTCACCACGCCGAGGGCGTGGAAGGTCTGCACCGCGGGGAGGCCCAGGTGACGAGCGGCGAGCTGGGTCGCGATCCCCGACATCCAGAAGTGGGCGTGGGTGACGTCGGGACGGTACGAACTCCACCGCGCGTCGAGATACTGCGCGAACGGTCCCATGTGCTGCAGCAGCTCGTCCTTCGGCAGTGGCTCGGCCGGTCCGGCAGGCACATGGACCACCGTGTAGCCGTGGGGAGCTTGGACCTCCTCCGGCAGGTCGGGGTCGTCGCGACGGGTGTACACCGTCACCTCGTGTCCGCGACGGGTCAGCGCCGCCGACAATTCGGCGACGTGCACGTTCTGTCCACCTGCATCTGCTCCACCAAGCACGGCCAACGGGCTCGCATGCTCGGAGACCATTGCGATTCTCATCGGTCTCCTTTCGAGATCATGCGCACCGCTCTTCGATCAGGTCGTCCCACTTCTTGAGGAAACGATCGAGAGAGAAATGCGCGATTGCGTATTCACGCGCGGCCTTTCCGACCAAAGTCGCTGTGGCGTGGTCAGTTACAAAGCCCTGCAGTGCTCGCGCCAACGTGGGCACATCAGCACTGACGACGCCGGCCTCATCCGGTACGACGGACGGCGCCATCGTCGACGCCACCGCAACCACAGGCATACCGAGGTACATCGCCTCGATGAGCGAAAGACCGAGCGACGTCCAGCGCGCGGTGTGCACATAGACGCGTCGGCGGGCGACCTGGCGCATCAGACGTCTGAAGGGCACGTCACCCTTGGCCCGGACTCCCTGCCGCACACGGCGATTCAGCTCGAGTGTGTCGATGCCCCACACGTCGATCGGCACAGACGCGCCGAGCTCGATGAGCAGATCGGTACCCACCGTGCGCCACCGGCGCAACGGCTCGTTGATCATGGTCGCCGCGGCGGCGATGTCTCCGGTGTAGAAGTGCCCCGGGTCGGCGATCCCGTGGGAGATCACCCGGGTTGGCGCCGCACCGTTGTCCCACATCAGCCGGTTGAAGTCGGTGACGTGGACCAGCGGGATATCGGTGCGGGAGGCGAGCGGATGCACGCTGTCGACCGGGGACGGCCGAGGCGCATTGTGTTCGACGTACACCGCGGGAACATCGACACCCGGACGGCGGCCCAACCACTGTTCGGCGAGTTCCACTTCCTCCGGGCGTTGCAGGATCACCAGATCGACATCGGTTTCGCGCAATTGGTCGACAGGGACCTCCTGTGCGCGCGGCCAACGACGCCCGGAAAGGCCACGTGCCTGCGAGTCTCCGGCCTCGTTGACGGGTATGACATAGCGATGCCTGCCCGCGACCAACGACTCCGTCCACGAGCCGTGCACATGCCACACCAGCAGTGAGCGCACGGAATTGGTCGAAGCCATGCTGAACGCGTTGCCGCAGGTGAAATAGCACAAACGTCGAACGCTCGACTGTTCGCAAAGTGACTCCGAAGCGCTTCGCATAT
>DATEIG010000096.1:0-14549 GCA_035279185.1 Mycobacterium sp. | reverse complement strand
CGCGGGATGTGATTCGTGGGCTTTGGCGATCACCGGGCAGCCGGCGGCGAGTGCGGACGCGGTGTCGCCGCCGAGTACCGAGAACGCGAAGGGGAAGTTGCTCGCGCCGAAAACCGCGACAGGCCCGATCGGCACGAGCATTCGACGCAGATCGGGGCGCGACCCCATCGGGGTGTCACCCGCCGTGTCGATCATCGCCTCGAGGTACGAGCCTTCGCGGACGACCTCGGCGAAGAACCGGAACTGGAACACCGTTCGCGTCAGTTCGCCATCGAGTTTGGCTGTGGTGAAACCGGTTTCGGTTGCCGCCGTGCTCACCAGGGCGCCACGGTGGGACTCGATCGCATCGGCGATCGCTTTCAGCAGCCCGGCCCGTCCCGCCCGGCCTGCATCGACCAGAGCCGATGCCGATTGGGCAGCGGCGGTCGCCTTGGCGTCGACGTCGGAGGGGGTGCTCTCCTCGGCGACGGCGGGCAGCGACTCTGCGGTACGGGGATTGAAGCCTGCGACGGCGGTCATGAGTCTCCTCGGGTGTTGGCGCTAGGTCAGACTGATGCCGATCTGCTTGACGCGGGTGAACTCTTCGATGCCGAGCAGTCCGCCTTCCTTGCCGTAGCCCGACTGGTTGAGACCGCCGATCGGCAGGTCCGGCGCGACCACCAGATGGTTGTTTATCCAGACGTTGCCGAAGTTCAGGGCGTTGACCACGCGCAGGCCCCTCGCGACGTCGCGGGTCCACACCGAGCCCGCCAGCCCGAAATCCACGCCATTGGCCATGGCGATCGCCTCGGATTCGTCGCGGAAGGTCTGTGCGGTCATCACGGGCGCAAAGATCTCCTGCTGCACGAGGTCGTCATCCTGTGAGACACCCGTGATCAGGGTGGGCTCGAGAAAGTACCCGGGGCGCTCGGAACGGCGGCCGCCGTAACGGATCTGGGCGGAGGATGGTCGATTGGCGATCAACTTCTCGACACGGTCGAGCTGGTCGGCGGAGATCAGTGGACCCAGGGTGGTCGCCGCGTCGGCGGGGTCGCCGAGCACAACGGCGCGCATCTGCTCTACAACGGCGTCGAGAAACTCCTCGGCGCAGCTGTCGGCGACGAGCAGCCGGGTAGCCGCCATACATTCCTGACCGGCGTTGAACAGCGCCGCTCCGACGATGTTCTCGGCGGCCGACTCGATGTCGACGTCGTCGAACACGATCACCGGCGCATTCCCGCCGAGCTCGAGAATCGTTCGGTTCGGTTGTCCGGCTGCGGCGGCTGCGATGCCGCGGCCGGTCGCCGTCGACCCGGTGAACGACACCAGGTTCACACCGGGGTGCCCGGCCAACGCGGCGCCGACGGTTCGTCCGAGACCGTTCACGATGTTCAGCGCACCGGCGGGGAGATGCTTGGTCGCGAGATCGGCGAACGCGGTGGTGGACAGGGGCGTGATCTCCGCGGGCTTGATCACCACAGTGTTGCCGGTGGCCAACGCGGGCATGATCTTCCAGACCGCTTGCCAGAGTGGATAGTTCCACGGGGTGATGCCCGCCACCACACCGAGTGGTTCGCGGCGCACCATGGTCGTCGTGCCCGGCACGTATTCGCCTGCGGCCTGACCGCTGAGCACGCGGGCGGCACCGGCGAAGTGCCGCATCGAGTCGGCGACGTCCGGAATCTCCTCTGCGCTCGTCACCGCCACCGGCTTCCCGGCGTCGAGAACCTCCAGCGCGACGAATTCGTCAATGCGTGAGACGAACTCGGCTGTGATCGCGTGCAGCGCGTCCGAGCGTTGTCGCGCCGACGCGGCGGCCCACTCGGGTTGCGCGGCGCGCGCGGCGGCCACTGCGTCGTCGACGTCGCGTGCGCTTGCCGACGTGAACTGTGCGACCACATCTCCGGTGGCCGGATTGTGCACGTCGAGGGTTTCGTCGCCGGTGCCGTCGACCCACTGACCGCCGATCAGGTTGGCGATGCGGGGGAGTGTGGGTGGCGCGATGCCCATGGTGGTGGCTCCTTCGCGCGTCGGCGCGTGACGGTTGCGGGCACGCCCCACTCGAACATCTCAGCCGTGCGCGCCCCTATTGACTATTGTGTCTTGTCGACAATATTCCCGAATCGGGGTGATCGCAACCACCGATTCTCAGTGAAGGGGGTCGCCGGCCTCGACGCCAGGCGCGTTGTGGACGTGATGGGTGAACGCCTCGCGGATCTTCTCGGGGTCGCCCGCTTTGATGATGTCGATGAGCTCCTCGTGCACGCCTGCCACATCGCGGGAGCTCTCGAACGCCTCGTGATCCATGATGAAGAAGAGCCGCAGTTTGGATTCCCAGTCATGCCACATGTCGAGCAGGGTCTGATTGTCGGCCCGCTCGTAGAAGAACCGGTGGAACGCGAGGTGGCGTTCTATCTCGCTTCCCACGTCGCGGCCTGCTGCCCGATTGAATTGATCAAGCGTGCGCTGCAACGCCTTCCAGTCGGCGTCCGTCATACGCGGAAGAGCCAGCGCAACCGCATACGGTTCGAGCTGCGTGCGGATACCGGCGATCTCGGCGATCGTCGTTGGCGACACCGAAGCGACGAAAGCGCCCTTGAAGGGCACCTTCTCGACCAGTCCTTCCTCCTCAAGGCGGCTGAGCGCCTCACGGACGGGAGAGCGGCTGATACCCATTTCCTCGGCGATGTGGGCCTCGCGTAATTGCGATCCCGGTTTGAGGTCCCCCGCGAGGATCGCTTGACGGATCTGCTGCAGCACCGCGGTTGGCGCCTTCTGATGTTCGAGGGGTGCAAAGGTCGCCACGGTGTTCCCCCTTCTATGGGACCTGGTCGACAATATATCGTGTGCCCGGGCGAAACCGGGCCCAGGCAATGGCACTATGGCGCGGCGCGCGACACCGCCGACTCCATCCATGTGTCCCCGAGCGTGACGCCCTGGGGGAACGGATCGCTCGGATCGACACCGACTTTGCTGAAATCGGTGATCCACGCCTGGCCGGCGACGCTGGGCACGATCGCATCGACATTGCCGACCCGGGTCAGCGATTCGATGCGCGTGTCGAAGGTGGTGTCGATGATCGAGCGGTGCAGGAAAGTCTCGTCGACGTCGATCTGCCCCCGTGCGTGCAGGACGGCGAGGCGAGCCGAACTCCCTGTGCCACAGGGGCTGCGGTCGATCCGTCCCGGCGAGACGATCACCGCGTTGCGGCCGGTGAGTACACCGCCCACGCGTTCGACAGGGGTGGTGAATTCGGTCTGCGTGATACCGGGGAACTCTGGGTGCACCGGATGGACCGCGTCGAGTTGTTCGGCCGCAGCGGTTTTGATGCGTTGACCCATCACCGCGAGTTCTCGCGCCTCGGACGGGGCCAGATCGAAACCGACACTGGCGGCATCGACGAGGACGTAGGCCATCCCGCCCCAGGCCACATCGACTGTGACGGTGCCAAGTCCGGGA
Organism: Mycobacterium sp.; assembly: GCA_035279185.1. Classification (GTDB taxonomy): domain Bacteria; phylum Actinomycetota; class Actinomycetes; order Mycobacteriales; family Mycobacteriaceae; genus Mycobacterium. The sequence goes on along the minus strand of DATEIG010000096.1, from coordinate 11,111 downwards.
ACGTCGACCTGTGCGTCGAGGTGGTAGACGAACGCGGGTTGGTTGACCAACCGCACGCTGGTCACCTTGCCGTCATGGCATTGGCATTCCAATGCGATCAACCCGGCGGGGGATTCCAATGTCAGGTTGGTCACCGGTTCGGTCATCGGCAGCATGCCGGTCTCGAGTAGCACGGTGGCCACGCAGATCGTGTTGCTTCCCGACATCACCGGGTACTCGGTCGATTCCATCACCACGTAACCCATTGCGGCAGCGGGATCGGTGGCAGGCAGGACGACGTTGACCGACCGCACGACATTGCCCCGCGGTTCGTGAAGCAGTCGCTGGCGCAGATCATCCCGGTGGTCCTGGAGATAGTTGCGCTTCTCGAGCATGGTTGCGCCGGGCACGTCGCCGACACCGCCGACCACCACGTTGCCGATCTCGCCTTCGGCGTGACAGCCGACGACATCGACCATCTTCGTCATCCGCATCGCACGCTGTCTCTTTCCGTAGTCACGACACTTCCGGCGTCAACGGTAGCCCTGCGCCAGCGCCTTCTCGGTGTCCTTGCGCACCACCGCGGCGATGTCGTCGCGCAGCGGCAGACGGGGTGCGCGGCAGGGCCCGCCCTTGCGCCCGGCGACGTCCATCGACAGCTTGATCGCTTGCACGAACGCAGGTTTGGAGTCCCAGCGCAGAAGGGAGTGGAGATCGCGGTACATGGGCAGGGCCACCTCGAGGTTGCCTGCCGAGGACTGTTTCCACAATTCGACCGAGGCCGCGGGCAAGGCGTTGGGGTACCCGGCGATCCAGCCCTTGGCTCCTCCGATGGCGAGCTCGAGCAGGCAGTCGTCGGTGCCCACGAGGACGTCGAGTTCCGGTGCCAGCTCACAGATCTCGTAGAGCCGACGCACGTCCCCGCTGAACTCCTTGACCGCGACGATCAGGCCGTCGGCGTGCAGTCTCGCCAACATGGTGGGGGTGAGGTCGACCTTGGTGTCGAGCGGGTTGTTGTAGGCGACGACCGGAATTCCGGCCTTGGCGATCTCGGCGTAGTGCGCATAGACGATGTCGTCGTCGGCACGATAGGCATTGGGAGGCAGAGACAAGACGGCGTGCGCGCCGGCATCCTTGGCCTGCTTCGCCCAGGAGAGGGCCTCGGCGGAGCCGTAGGCGCCGGTGCCCGGCACGACGCTGAAACCCTCCGGCGCGTTCTCGACGGCGACGGTCACGACCTGTGCGCGCTCGGACGGACTGAGGCACTGATACTCGCCCAGCGAGCCGTTGGGTGTGATGCCGTCGCAGCCGTTGTCGGCGAGCCAGCGGACGTGGTCGGCGAAGCTGTCGAAGTCCACGGAGCCGTCGTCATTGAACGGGAGCGCGCTGGCGACGACGACCCCGTGCCACGGCTGCTTGCTCATGAGATCTCCTCGTACTGACGCCTAGGATGTTGTCGACAATATACCAGTAATCTAGGTCTCTTCCAGCCACGACGTCAAGGGCCGCGGTTCGGGAGCTCGGCCGCGACCAGACCGCCCGCCTGCGGCCTTTCGTCGGAGACGAACGCGGGCGTCCCGGCAGCCCATCCCGCCGCGAGCATCACGGCGGTGATCACCAGAGAGGCGACCAACGCGGCCGTCCATCGGCCTGTGTGGTCGTGCGCGATCCCGAACATCAGCGGTCCGGCTGCGGCGACGAGGTAGCCCAGCGTCTGCGCCATGCCCGACAGCTGCGCCGCCTCGCCCGCGGTTCTGGTCCGCAGCACCAGAAGACTGAGGGCCAAGGCGATCCCGGTGCCCTGTCCGACGCCGAGTGCCAGCATCCACCACATCGCCGCGGCCCCGGGCGCGACGATCAGCCCGACGAGGCCGATGCCGAACGAGGCGGTCGAAAGGGCGACGAGGGACCGCTGCGAACGGATGCGCATCGCGACGATGGGCACGAGGAACGACAACGCCATTCCGGCGATGCTCATGACCGCCGCCGTCGCTCCCGCATCACGCGGGGGCATTCCGGTGTCGACCAGAATGCTTGGCAGCCAAGCGATCAGCGCGTAGTAGAGCAGCGACTGCAGGGCCATGAACACCGAGACGGCCCATGCCAACCGTGACCGCCGGAGACGAACACGCGGACCTATGCCCTCAGCCCGCGCCCGAGCGGGGGATCCGGCGACCCGGGGCGCCCACAGGAGCACGCCGAGGACGGGCAGCACACCCCAGAGCGCCAACGCGATTCGCCACCCGAGATGCAGGTCGTCGGCCAGTGGAACCGTGGTTGCCGACGCCAGTGCTGCGCCACCGTTGAGCAGGATTGTGTAGCAGCCCAGCGCCAACCCCGTGCGGGCCGAGAAGTCGCGTTTGATCATCGCGGGCAGCAGGACGTTGTTGACCGCGACGCCCGCACCGATGAGCGCCGAGCCCGTGAACAGAGCCGCCACGCCAGGCGCGGAGCGGACGACCACGCCCGCGCAGGCCAGTGCCGCCGACCCCAGGATGCAGCGATCCAGGCCCCACTGCTGTGCGACTTTCGGTGCGACGGTGGCGAACAGACCAAAGCACAGCAGCGGCAGCACCGTGAGCACGCTGATCGCGCCCGCGGTGAGATCCAGGTCCGCGCGCAGCTGCGGGGTCAGCGGTGCGGGCGCGACGAGGAGCGACCGCTGGCTCAGGCCGATCGCGACGAAGCCCGCCGAGAAGAGGGCGGTCCGCAGGATCGACACGGCAGGGTTATCCGAACAGATCCCGCAGATGAGGGTTCAGGAAGATGCCCGACGGGTCGAACTCGCGGCGGACGCGTTGGAAGTCGTCGTACCGCGGATAGAGGGCTTCGACTCGGTCGCGGGTGAGGAAGTGGATCTTGCCCCAGTGCGGCCTGGCGTCGAAGCGTTGCAATTCCCGGTCGACCTCGCGCAGGAACGGCTCATAGGTCTTGCCGATCTCGCCCGATACCGACACCGAAACGGTGTCACGGTCGTATTGGGCGGACAGGTATGCCTTGTCGGCCTGCTGCCAGCGAATCTGCACCGGGCTGTTCTGCTCGGGATGGCGCGTGAGCATCAGGTCGCGCACCGTTTCCAACGCGTCGCGTCCGTGCTCGGCGGGAACCATGTACTCCAACTCATGGAAGCGAAGATCGGTGGTTGCATCGGGATAGATGAGATGCGCCCTGCCTGTTCGTCCTCCGGGTTCGGCTTCGACGTCGTCGGCCGTGGCCGGTTCCTCGGTGAGGAGCTTGACGACGCAGTGGTCGCGCGGGAGGTCGCCGAGGTCGTACATCGCCGAGGACTGGTCGGTCGGCAGATACCAGAATGAGAAGTGGCGGTAGGAGTTCAGGTAGGCGTCCCACTGGGCGGTGAGCTCGGAGTAGGGGAGCACCGCATTGTTCTCGCGCAGCTTGTAGGCCGGTGCGCATTGCACATTGATGTCGAGGATGACCCCCAACATCCCGACCGACACCTGCGCGGCGTGCAGAAGCTCTGGCTCGTCCTCGGTGATCGTGATGAGATCGCCTCGGCCGTCGACCAGCCGGAGCCCGCGCACGGTCGACGACAGGCTGCCGTAGCGCGGTCCGGAGCCCTTGGTGCCGGTGGCGATTGCGCCGGACAGTGTTTGCGTGTCGACGTCGCCCTGGTTGGCAAGCGACAAGCCGTGCCGCCACAGGGGTGCCCCGACCTCGGAGAGGGGTGTTCCCGCCCGAACGGTGGCGCGACGCGACTCCGTATCGGCTGTCACCACGCCGGACAGTGCCGAGATGTCGACGAGCGTGTGCTCGGTTTCCACGATGGGTGTGAAGGAGTGCCCGCTGCCCGCTACGCGCAGGCCGTGACGGTGCTTCGCCGCCTCGCGCACGGCGTCGGCCACGTCGTCGTCCGTTTCCGCGATCACCGACTCGGCATAGGCGAATGTCTGATTTCCGCCCCAGTTCTGCCAGTGGTGAGCGTCGGATGGGGTGACGGCGGATTCAGACATTCAAGCCTCCTGTTCGGATCACGTGGTGGTGAAGATCGGTTCACCGAGCGCGTCGGCGTTGACCGTGATGCCAAGGCCGGGTTCTGTCGGCGCGGACCCCCGCCCATTGTGTGATCGCGGGAAGTACCCGGCGACGTGTCCATCGGTCCAGTCGTTGAAAAACGAGGTGTTGAGCAGGTTTTCGGGCCGTGTGGTGGCGGCGATATGGCTCACCGCCGCGGTGATGACGTCGCCGCCCCACATGTCCTCGACCGAGACCATCATGTTCAGGTGCTGCATGAGGTCGCGCATCTGCGCCGCCTTGGTCAGACCCCCGACCCGACTGATCTTGATGTTCACCGACATCGCCCCGGCGACGTTCTTCGCTTCGAAGAGCTCAGTCGGGTTGGTCACCGACTCATCCAGCACGAGCGGCAGTCGTGAGTGCCGGTGAGCGATCGCGCTGTCGTGCGTGGTGCGGCAGGGCTGTTCGATGTAGATCGGCAGATCCTCCATCCCTCGCATGGCGCGCTGGGCGTCGAGGATGTTCCAGCCGCCGTTCGAGTCGGCGATGATGATCGTCTGACCCTCGCCGGCCTCTGCGCATGCGGTGGCGCGGGCGATGTCGTCCTCGGGTCGATTGCCCACCTTGAGCTGGAAGCGCCCGATTCCGTCCTTGCGGCGGGCGGTGATGAAGTCCGCCATCTCCTCCGGACTGGCCAAAGGGACGGCCTCATAGATCGGGAAGTCCTCCTGCAGCACGCCGCCCAGCAGCTTGGAGATGGACAACCCGGTGGACTTGCCGAAAAGGTCCCAGCACGCGATGTCGATCGCGCTCTTGGCATACCCCTGACCCATGACGGCGCTGTCCATGGCGCGGTTCATCGCCGAGATGTTGGTGGGATCGAGTCCGATCAGGTGGGGGAGTATCTCGGCGAGGCCCGCGCGCGCCAGGTCCGGTGACGTCGGCAGGTAGGTGCTTCCGAGCGGCGTGATCTCGCCCCATCCGTCGGCGCCGTCGTCGGTGCGAAGCCGGACCAGAGTGCCGACCTGAGAGACCGCCGCGCGGTTGCCCGACATGACGTATTCGCCGTGTGCGTAATTCAGCCGGTAGTCGAAGACGTCAGCCGCGATGATCTTCACATGGACTCCTGTCGGTCGGGATGTCGGTCGTGGCGCCGATGAGCGCTGACGCAGGCGTTCAGAGTCGGGCGAGAATCATCCACAGACCGTACATTGTCGACCATATGCTACTGCGCTGACCGGTGGCCAGAGTGTGTCGACGGCGCGACGTGTATTCACCGTCGGCGACCCTCCTACCACATACGATTCCCTCGACATGAAGGTTTACGTTGTCTTGTGTCGACAATCGACAGGCGTTATGGTGTGATCCGTTGGCACGGTGCTGACAGGGCGCCGCGGACTAGCAGGAGATGGCGATGACCGGACGCATACACCTCCCGAGTGATTCTGACCGCGGCCTGCGTGCGCAGGTGTCGCGGCGCGGATTCCTCATCGGCACCGGAGCGGTCGCGCTCGGAGGGGCCGCCCTGCTGAGCGCATGCGGTGGCAACAGCGGCGACACCGGCGGCGGCGCGGGCGGTTCGGTCGGCGTCAGCGCCTTGCCGGGGGACAACCCGGTGCGCGGCGGAACGTTCACCGTCGGAGTGCTGACCCTCGGCGCCGCCGAGAACCTCTTCCCGGGCACCGCGGTACCGATGCCCGACGTGGCGCGCGGATTCTCGCTCTACAACCTGTTGTTCTATCCGAACGACGGCGCCAACCTCTATCCGCTGAAGCCCGGCCTGGCGGAGTCGTCGGACTCCAACGCCGATGCCACGGTGTGGACATTCAAGCTTCGCGACGGCGTTACGTGGCACAACGGCAAGCCTTTTGGCGCCGACGACGTCGTGTACAACATCACCCAACTGTGGAGCAACGACCAACAGAACTACTCCGCATCCTTCCTGAAGGGTGTCGTCGACTTCCCCAACGTCAAGGCAGTCGACAAGCTGACCGTGCAGATTCCGCTGCTCTTGCCGGTCGCGGAATTTCCGAGCATCTTCGCCTGGTTCAACTTCTCGCTGTTGCCCGTCGGTGCGACGCCGCAGAGCCCACCGGTCGGCACCGGCCCGTTCAAGTTCGAATCGTTCACGCCCGGTAAGCAGAGCGTGTTCGTGCGCAACGAGAACTATTGGGAGGAAGGCAAACCCTACGTCGACAGGTTGGTGATCGACTCGTCGTTCACCGACAGCAACGCCATGTTGAACGCGCTCCTCGGCAACCAGATCAACCTGATGATCAGCCCGGAGGCGCAGCAGGTCACCCAGCAGATGCAGGCCAAGCAGGTTCAGATCCTGCAGTCGGAGAGCGCGTCGACCACCTACGCGTTCGGGATGCGCGTCGACGAGGGGCCGTACGCCGATCCGCGGGTTCGACAGGCCTTCAAGCTCATGACGGACCGGCAGGCGCTGAACAACGGCGCACTCGGCGGGCTGGGCACGATCGGCAACGATCTCCAGGGTCCCAACACCGAATTCTTCGCCAGCGACCTGAAATCGGAGTACGACCCCGACAAGGCCAAGGCGCTCTTCGAGCAGGCCGGCGTCGCCGGGCAGACCTACGAACTGCCGGTCGCCAAGGTGCTGCCCGGCATGGTCGAGTCGTCGACGATCTGGGCGCAGCAGGCCGAGAAGGCCGGCATCAAGATCGCGCTCAAAACCCTCCAGCCGGGCGACTATTGGACGTCGGCGGGCGGCGCGTACGTCCGCCCGATCGGCATCCAGGTCGCTCAGCCCCTGGCCTCGCTGACCGGTCAGTACCGCAGCCTCATCCAGGACGGCGCCCCGTACTGGGACACCCACTGGGGCGCGCAGAAGGACGGCGGGAAAGCCGCCACCGACCTGATCCTGCAGGCCGAGGCGACGAAGGATCCCGCGAAGGCCAAGGACCTGTGGCGGCAGGTGCAACAGCAGCAGTTCGACAACGGCGGCTACGTCGTCTGGGCCTCCTTCCCGTACATCGACTTCGCGGCCAACAACGTGCGAGGCTTGAAGGCGTCGAGTGCGCTGCCGTTCAACAACTTCCGATTCCAAGATGGCTGGATCCAGACATAGCGGGCCGGCCCGTCGACTACTGCTCCGGCGACTGAGCGGAGCCGTCTGATGGGCGCGCCGACAATCCCCGCGGGTTCCACGACGGTGGAGCCGACACTGCCGGTGGCGGTATCGACGAAGAGGGATTCGCGTTTCCCGGTCCTGTGGTTCCTCGCCCGACGGATCGGCGCGGGCATCGTCACGCTGTGGGTCGTGTCGGTGCTGATCTTCCTGTGTTGCAGCGTCCTGCCCGGGGACGCGGTGACAGTGGTGCTCGGCAAGAGCGGGACACCGGAGGTCATCGCGGCCATCAAGGCCAGGATGGGGCTGGATCACCCACTGGTCCAACAGTATTGGGACTGGATCACCGGGCTGTTCCGCGGAGACTTCGGAGACTCCGCCGTCGCGCTCGTCCAGCAACAGCCGGATCCGTCCATCGCGCACACTCTGCACGACCCGCTGATCAACTCCTTCATCCTCGGCACGACAGCCGCGGTGCTCCTCGTTCCGATCACCGTGATCCTCGGCGCCGTCGCGGGTATCAAGGCCAACAAGGCGTTGGATCACATCATCTCGTTGCCCTCGCTGATCCTGGCCGGTCTGCCGGAGTTCGTCAGTGGGGCACTGCTGATCTGGTTGTTCTTCACCACGCTCCACGTGCTCCCACCGGTGTCGCTGGTCGCCCCGGGCGCGTCACCCCTCGGTGACCCCAAGATCCTCATCCTGCCCGTGGCCACCCTGCTTCTGGTGGCGGTGGGCTCTGGGGTTCGGCAGGTCCGACTCGGCATGATCGACGTCCTGCAAACGGATTTCATCCAGTTCGCGCGCCTCAACGGAGTCGCAGAGGGTCGCGTGCTGATGCGCTACGGCGTGCGCAACGCGATCGCCAACAGCATTCAGACGATCGCTCAGAACCTGCAGTACCTCGTCGGCGGGATCATCGTCGTGGAGGCGGTTTTCACCTATCCCGGCATCGGCGTGTACCTGGTGCAGGCCGTGCTCGCGCGTGACACGCCGAAGGTGTTGGCCGCCTCGATCATCCTGGCCGCCTTCTACACCCTCCTGAACATCATCGCCGACCTGATCGTCGTCTTCCTCGTTCCCAAGTTGAGGACTGAGCTGATATGAGCACGGTGTCAACCACATTGCACGCACCGGGGCGCGTCCTCGGTCCGATCGTGCGCACGACGACGGGCAAGGTCGGACTCGTGCTGCTGGTGGCCGCCGTTGCGTTCGCCGTCTTCGGCGCGTTCTTCGCGCCGTACGACCCGACGGCCACCGTCGGCGTTCCCGGCCAGCCTCCCGGTAACGGCTACCTCATGGGGCTCGACTTCATCGGCCGCGACGTGTGGAGCCGTGTGCTCTACGGCGGACGGTCGACGCTGGTGCTGGCCGTGCTCGCCACGCTCGTCACCTATGTGGTCGGTGCCGCGATCGGCCTGATCGCCGGCTTCAGCCGCTCGGCGCTCGACCCGGTGCTGATGCGGATCGTCGACATCTTGTTGTCGATGCCCGCGCTGCTCGTCATGCTGCTGCTGATCACCGCTCTCAACAACAGTTTTCCGGTGCTGGTGCTGGCCACCTCGCTGGTATTGCTGCCCGGGGTGGCCCGCATCGTCCGAACGGCCACTCTCGAAGTGTCGACGCGGGGATACATCGAGGCCGCTGTGGCACGCGGTGAGTCCACCCGCGCAATTCTGACCCGCGAGATCCTGCCCAACATCGGGGGAGTGGTGACCGCCGACCTGGGTCTGCGGTTCAGCTGGGCCATCATCCTCATCGCCAGCGTCAACTTCCTCGGTATCGGCATCCAGCCACCGACCCCGGACTGGGGCGTGATGGCCTCGGAGAACCGCGTCTCGCTGGCCACCAATCCGATGGCAGTGGTCGGCCCGTGTCTGGCTCTGGCGCTGCTCGTCGTCGCCGTCAACCTGGTGGGCGACGCCTACATTCGCCAACTCGACCGGTCAGGTGACACCCAGTGAACGACAGCAATCCGGTACTCCGCCTCGAGGATGTACAGGTTCGCATCCCGAACGGCGCGGTGATGGTCGACGACATCTCGCTGACGCTGACCGCGGGCGAGATCGTCTGCCTGGTGGGCGAATCCGGGTCGGGCAAGACGACCACCGCGCTGACCGCCTTCGGCTACTGCGCACCGAATCTGCGAATCAGCGGTGGCCGCATCGTGGTCGGCGATCAGGACGTCAAGTACACGTCGCTGGAGTCGATCCGCGGACGTGAGATCGCTTATGTACCACAGAATCCCGGTGGCGCGCTCAACCCCTCTCTGCGTGTGGTCGACGCAGTGGCGGACATGGTGCGCATACCGGGTGCAGACCGAGCGAAGAAGCGGGCGACCGCGTTGGAGATGCTGGAACGGGTCGGCCTGCCTGCGACCGAGGAGTTCGGTCGGCGATATCCCCATCAACTGTCGGGCGGCCAACAGCAGCGCGTCTGCATCGCCGCGGCGCTGGCGTCGGACCCCAAGGTCGTTGTGCTCGACGAACCGACCACGGGCCTCGATGTCGTCACCCAGGACCGGATCCTCACCGAACTGCTCCGGCTGCGCGACGAACAGCAGGTGTCGATGCTGTATGTCACGCACGACCTCGCCGTCGCCGCCCAGATCGCCGATCGCATCGTGGTGGTGTACGGCGGCTACATCGTCGAAGAGGGCCCGGCCGAGCAGGTGCTGCGTCGACCGGCCCACCCCTACACCCGCGGATTGCTGCGCGCGACACCGGATCACGCGGTGACGAGAACGCTGACCGTGATGCCGGGGGTGCCCGTCGACGTCGGCGACCGCCCGCCGGGGTGTCCGTTCGGCCCGCGCTGCGAACAGAAGGTCGACGCGTGCGAGTCGGTCCTGCCCGAGATCGAACCGGCGGGCGACCACCACGAGGTGCGCTGTCCGCGATGGCGCCACACGCCCGCGATCGATTGGGCAGCGGCGGCCTCGTCGACGCTCCCCGTGGGAAACAAGCAACCCGAGGCAGTCCTGCAGGTCGCGGATCTGCGCGCCGAACACAAGACCCGGCACGGATCCGTCACCGCCGCTGCGGGCATCTCCTTCGACCTGTGCCGAGGTGAATGTGTCGCCCTCGTCGGGGAGTCAGGCAGCGGTAAGACGACGATCGCGCGAGTGATCGCCGGCCTGCACCCGACCTGGAGTGGGTCGGTTCGGCTCAACGGGACACCCTTGAAAGCCGAGGCCCGCCACCGCACGCGCGATCAGCGACGCAGTATTCAGATCGTCTTCCAGAGTCCGACCGACACACTCAATCCCCGCCATACCGTGGGACAGACGCTGCTGCGCCCCGTGCGCATGTTGCGCGGCCTCTCGCGGCGAGATGCCGAAGCCGAGGTCCGCACCCTGCTCGACGCCGTGCATGTGCCCGCCCGCTTCGCCGACCGCTATCCGCGGGAGCTGTCCGGGGGACAGCGTCAGCGCATCGGCATAGCGCGCGCGCTGGCCGCTGACCCCGATGTCATCGTCTGCGACGAGATCACCTCTGCGCTGGACGTTTCCGTGCAGGCCCGCATCCTGGAGCTGCTGCGCGAACTGCAGAACGACCGGGGCGTGTCGCTGCTGTTCGTCACCCACGACCTCGGTGTGGTGGCGACCATCGCATCCGATGTCCTTGTCCTCGAGAAGGGTCTGATCTGCGAATCGGGTCCGTCGAAGCAGCTGTTGGCGGCGCCCGAGCATGACTACACGAAGAAGCTGCTGAACGCCGCGCCCAGCCTTCATGACACGCTGACGAGTTGGCAGAATATTTCGGAGGTCGCAGAGGCGGCCCTGCCCGGGTGACGAACGGTTCTGTCCCGCATGGCGTTTGAGCCTCTGAGCCGTGCGGAACCGGGAAGCGACCCTGCACTCGATCCGCGGACCGAAAACCACGAGGCGACGGCGACGGCGCGCTGGAAGTGGTCGCTGTTCGTGCTCTTCGCGTTGAACGGGTTGGGCTTCGCGTCGTGGGTGACGAGAACACCCGCGATCCGGGACATCCTGGGCATCTCCACAGCATGGATGGGCGTGGTGCTCCTGGCGCTGGCCCTCGGCGCCATTACCGGTCTGATCGCT
>DATEIG010000095.1:0-4206 GCA_035279185.1 Mycobacterium sp. | reverse complement strand
GGAGCTAAGGGGAATCGAACCCCTGACCTACTCGATGCGAACGAGTCGCGCTACCAACTGCGCCATAGCCCCTGGTCGGTAGCACAGGCTACCAGTGAATCCGCCGCCGCAGAAAACCGGCAGGACCCGCGCGGGTCTACTCCCCGGATGCCCTCGGCAGGACGTATCCGCCCATGGCGGGCGCGTAGTCGAGGTGCTCGAACATCGGGTCCTCGTCGTCGATCTCCAGCACCACCGCACCCGGCCTGCGCAGGCGCGACGGCACCAGGTCGAGGTCGCGGTCCTCGGTGTTCTCCACCCCGAGGCGGGCACGCGCCGCTCGCATCGCCCTGCGTCGCATGAGGCGCTGCTCGATGCGCGTCTGCCTGCGCAGATAACCCAGATACAGCAGCGTCACCGCGGCCGTCGCGCCGCAGACATACCAGCCCCACGGCGCCTGGAAGTACGCGTACGCAGCCGACGCGATCATCGCCAGCGTCATCACCGCCAGCATCCGCTTGCGGAACTTGTACTTGCGCGCGCTGATCGCCGCGGCCTTGGCCGGGTCGTAGCGTCGGCGACGCGACGCAATCATCGCGTCGGCCACCTTCAGATCGGTCTCCGCGGGAGCCTCGAGTCCCGACGAGTCCTCGACGTACTCGTACTCGTCGGCGGTGCCGTCGTGGTCCTCTTCGTATTCGTCGGTCGCGACCTCGTAGATCGCGGTGTCGCAGTTCTCGTCGGCCTCGTCGACCTGCTCGGGCTCCTCGACCTGCGCAGGCTCTTCGACCACGACAGCCTGGACGACCTCGACCTCGATCGCCTCGGGTTCCTCGAAATTCAGTGTCAGCTCGTCGCTTTCGGCGAGCTCCTCGTCGACCTGCTCGGCGTCGACGACGGCCGGCGCCGCGAGCACCACCGTCTTCGGGTCGTCGTCCTCGTAGTCGTCGTCATACGTCTCGTCGAGCTCGTCGTCCTCAGACGGTCGCCAGTCCGGATCGCTGCGGTGCCCGGTCGCCGGTCCCCCTCGTTTGAGCAGCCGTGAACCGGTCGACGTGTTGAGGACCCGCGTCGCCAGCGCCACATCGCTGGTCCGCCTCACCGCGTCTCGCTTGCTGATCAACATCGGCACCAGCACGAACAGCCAGAGCACGACGAGTGAAATCCAAAGAAGCGATTGGGGGATGCTCGGCATGACGCCTGCTCCTTTCCCCAGCGGGCTAGGTCCGTGACCAGCGCATCCGTCGTCGGGGCGCCGAGACAATTACACACCTGTAATTCGTCTGGGACAAGCACCAACAGTCACTCATGTCACATTTGCCACAAGGCTCTTATATGAAGTCGACTGTGCGCTGTCGTACGCGACGCGCCGGATCTGTGGATGAATCGGCACAGTCGACGGGTTCTTGTCGGGCGCCGACGGCAGGCTCCGGCCCATGGGGGATGAACTCGAATGGCCACTGCGCGGCTGGGACGCCGTCGAGGCCGAAGTGCTGACCGTCCGCGAGCTTCGGCGGTCCTACACGCCGACCTATCCAGGGGTGCACAGCCTGCGAGGCGCAGAGCTTTCCGCAGTTCAGCGGGCGAAGGCGGCCTGGTTGTGGTCGCGGCGGCAGGGCGTCATCGCAGGACTTTCCGCTGCGGCGATGCTCGGCACCAAATGGATCGAACCGGGCCTACCCGCCGAGTTGATCCACACCAACAGACGCCCACCGCCGCTGCTGATCGTCCACACCGACACGGTCACCGCAGCCGAAGTCCAACGCATCGATGGAATGGCCACGACATCGCCCGCGCGCACCGCATTCGACCTCGGCCGCCGTCTCGAACTCGTCGACGGCGTTGCGCGTGTCGACGCGCTGATGAACGCCACCGACGTCAAAGTCGGCGACATCGAATCGGTCGCGGCGATCCATCCGGGCGTCCGCGGTCTCAAGCGGCTCCGCGAAACGCTCGACCTGGTCGACGGCGGCGCCGAATCGCCCTGGGAATCGATGACTCGACTGTTGTTCGTGCAGAACGGCTTTCCCCGGCCGGAGACGCAGATTCGGGTCTTCGATGAATACGGTGTACTCGCCGCCGTCATCGACTTCGGCTGGCGCGACTACCTCGTCGGCGTCGACTTCGAAGGCGCCCACCACTACGCCGACCCGCGGGTGTCCGCAGACGTGGTGAGTGTGCGCCTGCGGACGCGGCCACGACGTGCCGCGTACGACACCGCACACTCGCGACAGCGCCCGCTCATGCCCAGCTCGCGTGGCCCTCCCGCACCAGCAGCGACGACACCGACCCGTTGATCTCCTCGACGGTGACCGCCACCAGCACATGATCCCGCCACGCGCCGTCGACTTCGAGGTATCGCCGCAGCAGACCCTCCTCGCGAAAGCCCGCCTTCGCGAGCACGGCGCGACTGGCCGCGTTCTCCGGCCGCACGGTCGCCTCGATGCGATGCAGCCGCACCGGGCCGAACGCGTGATCCATGCCGAGCGCCAACGCCGCCGTCGCCACCCCGCCGCCGATGTGCGCCGTCGACACCCAGTAGCCGATCCACGCCGACCGCAGTGCTCCGTGCGTGACGTTGCCGATCGTGAGCTGCCCGCCGAATTCGCCGTTCACCTCGATCACGAACGGCAGCATCCGACCCTTGCGCGCCTCCGACCGCAAGCCCGAGCACACCGACGGCCACTGCGTAATCGAATGTCGCACATCCCAATTGACGTCGGTGCTCGGCTCCCACGGCTCCAGGTGCGCGCGGTCGGCCAGCCTGATGCGGCTCCACGTCGCCCCGTCGCGCAGCCGCACCGGCCGCAGCTCGACCACTCCCCCTGCCACCCGAAGCGGCCCGCACGACATCGGCCAGCCCGGATGGGCCGGGGAGGAACGCCACAGGGTCACGACGGGATTGTCGCTTACCCGCGCTGCGCGAGGAAGGCGACGTCGACGATCTCGCCGGTCCGCACCTCTTCCGTCTCGCTGGGAACCATCACCAGACAGTTCGCCTCGGCCAGGGTGGCCAGCAGATGCGACGACGCACCCGGCGCGCCGCCGAGCGCCTGCACGAGGTACTCGCCGGTGTCCTGGTCGCGCATCAACTGTCCCCGCAGATAGCCCTTGCGGCCCGCCACCGACGTGATCGGCGACAGCGCCCGCGCCTGCACGACCCGCCGCATCGGCTGCCGCTTGCCCAGCGACAACCGGATGAGCGGGCGCACCATCACCTCGAACACCACCAACGCGCTCACCGGGTTGGCGGGCAGCAGGAACACCGGCACACCCTCGACGCCCAGTTGGCCGAACCCCTGCACCGAGCCCGGGTGCATCGCGATGCGGGTCACTTCCACCTCGCCGATCTCGGAGAGCACCGCGCGGACGCTCTCGGCGGCCGCCCCGCCGACGGCGCCCGCGATCACCACCACCTCGGCACGGTTCACCTGGCCCTCGACGACGTCGCGCAGTTCCTTCGGCTCGGTGGAGACGATGCCCACGCGGTTGACCTCGGCGCCGGCATCACGGCCCGCAGCCGCGAGCGCATACGAGTTCACGTCGTAGACCTGCCCGTTGCCGGGCGTCCGCGAGATGTCGACCAGTTCCCCGCCGACACACAGCACCGACAGCCGCGGCCGAGGATGTACCAGAACGCGTTCGCGGCCGACGGCCGCCAGCAGCCCGACCTGTGCGGCTCCGATGATCGTGCCCGAACGCACCGCCACATCGCCGGGCTGGACGTCGTCGCCGGTCCGCCGCACATACGCCCCGGAGCGCACGGGCCGCAGCACCTTCACCCGGGACTGTCCGCCGTCGGTCCAGCGCAGAGGCAGCACCGCATCGGCAAGCGTCGGCATCGGCGCGCCGGTCTGCACGCGGGCGGCCTGCCGCGGCTGCAGCCGCGACGGCGTGCGCTCACCCGCCGCGATCGTGCCCATCACGGGAAGGCTGATCTCGCCGACGTCCTCACCCGGGTCCTCGCCGTCGTCGGCGCCGCGGATCGGCGTCACGCCGAGCACGTCGACGCTGCGCACCGCGTACCCGTCGATGGCGGCCTGGTCGAAGCCGGGCAGCGGGCGCTCAGTGACCACTTCCTCCGCGCACATCAGCCCCTGCGCTTCAGCGATCGCGACCCGCACCGGTCGAGGGGCTACCGCAGCGGCCGTGACTCGTGCCTGTTGCTCCTCAACCGAACGCACAAGATGCCGCTCTGCAGTCTCGGGGCCACCGGACGCGTCAGCA
>DATEIG010000094.1:0-5433 GCA_035279185.1 Mycobacterium sp. | reverse complement strand
CACAAGCACAAGAGGACCGCCACCGACATCGGCCTGGCGTTGATCACGCCGATCGTCGGACAGGAATTCCTCGACAAGTACAAACTGCGCGATCCGCTGAACCGCGGACTCAAGTACGGCGTGAAGCAGGCCTTCTCCGTCGCGGGAGCCACCGGCCGCCAGTTCAAGAAGGTGTCCGGCGCCAAGAGCGGGCCCACCCGGTTGAAGGCAAGCGGAGCCGACTACTTCGACCTCACCCCTGACGACGACCAGAAGATGATCGTCGAAACGGTCAACGAGTTCGCTGAAGAGGTACTGCGCCCCGCCGCCCGTCAGGCCGACGAGAATGCCAGCTACACAACCGATCTCGTGGCAAAGGCCAACGAGCTCGGGATCACCGCCATCAACATCCCCGAAGGCTTCGACGGCATCGCGGAGAACCGCGCCGCGGTGACCAACGCCCTGGTGACCGAGGCGCTCGCCTACGGCGACATGGGGTTGGCCCTGCCGATCCTCGCGCCCGCAGGCGTCGCATCGGCGCTCACCCACTGGGGCAGCGCCGACCAGCAGGCCACCTACCTCAAGGAGTTCGCAGGCGAGAGCGTCCCACAGGCCTGCCTGGCGATCGCCGAGCCGCGTCCGCTGTTCGATCCGACCGCGCTCAAGACCACTGCCGTTCGTACCCCCAGCGGCTACCGCCTCGACGGCGAGAAGTCGCTGGTGGTCGCTGCCAAGGATGCCGAGTTGCTCATCGTGGCAGCGCAATTGAACGGCAAGCCCGCCCTGTTCATCGTCGAGTCATCCGCGAAGGGCCTGACCGTCACCCCCGACCCCAGCATGGGGATCCGCGCAGCGGCCCTCGGTCGTGTCGCGCTCGACAACGTCACCGTTCCACTGTCAGCTCGCCTCGGCGAGGACGGCGCGACCGATGCGGACTACTCCGAAGCCGTCGCGTTGTCACGCCTCGGTTGGGCCTCGCTGGCCGTCGGCACCGCCCACGCGGTTCTCGACTACGTCGTGCCCTACGTCAAGGAGCGCGAGGCCTTCGGCGAGCCGATCGCCCACCGCCAGTCGGTCGCGTTCATGTGCGCCAACATCGCCATCGAACTCGACGGGCTGCGGCTGATCACCTGGCGCGGCGTCTCCCGCGCCGACCAGGGCCTGTCGTTCGCCCGCGAGGCCGCGCTGGCCAAGAAGCTCGGCACCGACAAGGGCATGCAGATCGGCCTCGACGGCGTGCAGCTGCTCGGCGGCCACGGCTACACCAAGGAACACCCCGTCGAACGCTGGTACCGCGACCTGCGCGCGATCGGTGTCGCCGAGGGCGTCGTCGTCCTCTAGGCCATCGGAAGAAACGGAAACCACTGTCATGGCAATCAATCTGGAGCTTCCCCGCAAGCTGAACGCGGTGATCGAGAAGGCTCATCAAGGCGCGGCCGAGATGCTTCGGCCGATATCGCGCAAATGGGATCTGCGGGAGCACGAATATCCCGTCGAGCTGGACACCCTGGCGACCCTCTTCGAAGGCATCTCCGAGGCGAACACCATCGCGTTCGCGGGGGCAGAGGCGTTCCGCGACGCCGAGGACGCCAAGGAGACCAACCACAACGGCGGCAACATGTCCGCGGTCCTCAACGTGATGGAGATCAGTTGGGGCGACGTCGCTTTGATGTTGTCGGTACCCCGCCAGGGTCTCGGTAACGCCGCGATCAGCGGCGTGGCCACCAACGAGCAGCTGGAGCGGCTCGGCAAGGACGTGTGGGCCGCGATGGCCATCACCGAGCCGGGCTTCGGCTCCGACTCCGCCGCGGTCTCCACCACCGCCAAGCTCGACGGCGACGAGTACGTCATCAACGGCGAGAAGATCTACGTCACCGCGGGCTCGCGGGCCACCCACATCGTCGTGTGGGCGACGCTCGACAAGTCCCTCGGCCGGGCGGCCATCAAGTCGTTCATCGTGCCGCGCGAATACCCCGGCGTCACGGTGGAGCGGCTCGAGGACAAGCTCGGCATCAAGGCGTCCGACACCGCGGCGATTCGCTTCGACAACGTGCGCATTCCGAAGGACAACCTGCTCGGCAGCCCCGAGATCCAGGTCGAGAAGGGCTTCGCGGGCGTCATGGAGACGTTCGACAACACGCGGCCCGTCGTCGCCGCGATGGCGGTCGGCATCGCCCGTGCCGCGCTCGAGGACCTGCGCAAGATCCTGACCGACGCGGGTGTGGAGATCTCCTACGACAAGCCTGCGCATTCGCAGAGCGCCGCAGCCGCGGAGTTCCTGCGCATGGAGGCCGATTGGGAGGCCGGCTACCTGTTGACTGTCCGGTCCGCGTGGCAGGCCGACAACGACATCCCGAACTCGAAGGAAGCGTCGATGGGCAAGGCCAAGGCCGCAAGGGTCGCCACCGACATCACCCTGAAGGCCGTCGAAATGACAGGCACCACAGGTTATTCCGAAGAAACACTGCTGGAGAAGTGGGCGCGCGACTCCAAGATCCTCGACATCTTCGAGGGCACCCAGCAGATTCAGCAGCTGGTCGTGGCGCGCAGGCTGCTCGGTCTGTCGTCAGCCGAACTGAAGTAGGCCGGCTGACGACGAAACCGGCGAGCAACGAGCGGGTGAGGAGTCAGCCCAGACAGCCACGTCGGCCGCGACGTACTGTCGTGGCATGGACAACTTCAAGGCCCTGGTCGCCCGCAAGAACGACGATCGCATCGACATCGCTGTCGAAACCCTGGAGGAGTCCGACCTCCCGCCCGGTGAGGTCACCATCCGCGTCGCGTATTCGAGCGTCAACTTCAAGGATGCGCTTGCGGTGACGCCCAACGGCGGTGTGGTGCGCGACTATCCGATCGTGCCCGGGATCGACCTGACCGGCGAGGTCGTCGCATCAGAGTCCCCCGACTTCGCCGTCGGGGACGCGGTGTTGGCACACGGCTACGACATCGGCACCGCACGCCACGGCGGCTACGCCGAGTACGCCAGGGTCCCCGCGGACTGGGTCGTCCCACTCGGCTCGATCAGCGCGCGCGACGGCGCCGCGATCGGCACCGCGGGCTTCACCGCCGCGATGAGCGTGCAGGCGTTGATCGACTGGGGCATCAAGCCCGACGACGGCCCGATCGTGGTGACGGGTGCGACCGGCGGCGTCGGATCGGTCAGCGTCGACCTGCTTGCCGCCGCCGGCTACGACGTGGTGGCCTCGACGGGCAAAGCCGAGGCCACCGACAAGCTCAAGGCGCTCGGCGCCGCCGAGGTCATCGGCCGGTTGCCCGAGGACCCCGACGCCAAGCCGCGACCGCTGGCCAAGACCCGCTGGGCCGGCGCCGTCGACTGCGTCGGCGGCAAGACGTTGGCCGACGTGCTCAGCAGCCTGCGCTACGGCGGCGCCGTCGCGGCCAGCGGCCTGACCGGGGGTCCCGGGTTGAACACCACGGTGATGCCGTTCATCCTGCGCGGCGTGTCGCTGCTGGGCATGGACTCGGTGCAGATGCCGATCGGACCGCGTCGGGCACTGTGGGAGAAGCTGGGCAGCACGCTTGCCCCGCAGCACCTTTCGGACATCACCAACGACGTCGACATCAAAGACGTCGTCGGTGTGCTCGACGAGATCCGCGAGGGCCGCTATTCCGGTCGCGCGGTGGTCACGGTGTCCGGAGGCTTCTGATGCGGGCCACGGTGGTCGCCGCGCTCTGCGTGGCCGCAATCGCCACGGCGCCGATCGCCGCCGCCCAACCAGCCGGTGACACTGAGGATTTCGCGCCCTACGGCGACGGCGTGCCGACCGTCATCTCCGGCGGGCCGGTCCCGACCAAGAACGGGGTGCCCTGTGTCGCAGGACATCTCGGCACCTGCATCTCCATGGCGCAAAACCAACCCCCGCCGAGGAGACCCTCGACGGGGGTTGGTCACAGTCCAACGATCAGGCGTTGACTACCCGAGGTAGCTCTCCATGTCGGGCTTCATCTGCTGCAGCTGCTGACCCCAGTAGCCCCAGCTGTGCGTGCCGTTCGGCGGGAAGTTGAACACGGCGTTCTTGCCGCCCGCGGCGATGTAGTTGTCACGGAAGGTCTCGTTGGTGCGGATGGTCAGGCCCTCGAGGAAGGTCGCGGGCAGGTCGCCGCCACCGAGCTCGTTGGGAGTGCCGTTGCCGCAGTAGACCCACAGGCGGGTGTTGTTCGCCACCAGCGCGGGGATCTGGACCATCGGGTCGTTGCGCTTCCAGGCCGGGTCGGTCTCGGCCGGGCCCCACATCGGGCCGGTCTCGTAGCCGCCCGCATCGCCCATGGCGAGGTTGATCAGGAACGGCCACTGCCCCTCAGAGGGGTTCAGGAACGCCGACAGCGAGCCCGCGTAGATGAACTGCTCCGGGTGGTAGACCGACAGGATCATCGCGGAGTTGCCGGACATCGACAGACCGACCGCGGCGTTGCCGTTCTGGGACACGCCCTTGTTGCTCGCCAGCCACTGCGGCAGTTCGCTGGTCAGGAACGTTTCCCACTTGTAGGTCTGGCAGCCGTTGTTGCCACAGGCCGGCTGATACCAGTCGGTGTAGAAGCTCGACTGGCCGCCGACGGGCATGACCAGCGACAGCGGACTCTGGTAGTACCACTCGAACGCCTGGGTCTCGAGATCCCAGCCGTTGTAGTCGTCGCGGGCGCGAAGGCCGTCGAGCAGATAGACCGCGTGCGATCCGGTGCCCTTCTGGAACTGGATCTTGATGTCGCGGCCCATCGACGCGGACGGGACCTGGAGGTACTCGACGGGCAGTCCGGGACGGGAGAACGCACCCGACGTCGCCGATCCTCCCGCGAAGCCGATGATCCCCGGGAGCAGGAGCGCCGCCAGAGCAGCGATTGTGAACCTGCGTGCCCAACGGCCTCGGAACTTGTCAACGAAGGTCATAACAGCAGTCCATCCATCTTTCGGTAGTCGCCTCACACGCCTCAGACCCGCCATGGCCACTGAAATGCGGACCGAGTAATTCAGTTGTGCGATGTTGAGTAAAACATGTGAACAGGACCGGGAAAACCCGGGCCGTGCCTCCGTGGCCCATTCGTAAGCGAAATTTATTGTGACGCCTGAGTCAATTCGGAGCGCGCCTGGACGGCAGGGCGCCGGTCCCCGCGACGTATCGTGAGTGTGATGGCCAACGATCGCGCCGGGTCGGCCAGCAGCCGGTTGACCGTTGACGACTGGGTTGCCGCAGGCTACGAGATCCTCGCCGAAGACGGCATCGCGGCACTGAAGATCGACCGCCTGTGCAGCCGCCTCAAGGTCACAAAGGGCAGCTTCTACTGGCACTTCACCGATATCGCGGGGTATCGGGCGACCCTCGTCCAGGCGTGGGGTGAATTGCGCGATGAGGACCGACGCCACTTCGCCGACATGCGCGATGTCGCCCCGCGTGAGCGGCTGTCACACATGATGTCGGTGCTGGCCGGCGCGAGGCA
>DATEIG010000093.1:0-11662 GCA_035279185.1 Mycobacterium sp. | reverse complement strand
GTCAGCGCACGGCGGAAGCCCTCCGCCCTGTCGATCTCCTGCAGGCCCCACGGATCCTTGATCTCGACATCGCCCGGCAGACCCGACGTATGTGTGAGCAGCATCCGCAGCGTCACCTGCGCGCGCAGCGGGTCGTCGGTCGCGTTGAAGTCCGGCAGATACTTCTGCACCGGATCGTCGAAGGCGATCCTGCCCTGTTCGAACAACTGCATGACGGCAGGCGCTGTCGCCAAAACCTTTGTCAGCGAAGCGATGTCGAAGATCGTATCCTCGGTCATCGGCTCCGAAGGCGCGGGCGCCGCGTTCAGCCCCGGCTCACCGTCGAGCTTGCGGACGCCATACGCCTTCCGGAAGACGACCTTGCCGCCGTGCCCGATCTGCAGGACGGCTCCGGGCAACTCGTCGGCGGCGATCGCATCGTCGACCAATCGCGAGACCTCGGCGAAGTCGTAGGGCGACGGCTCGACGGGCGGCATCGTCGGCTTCGGCGGCGGGGGCGCAGGTGCGACGGGAACCGGTGCGGCGTAGGAAGTTTCAGGCTTCGCAGCCGGCGCCTCGTCGCGCGTACAGGCCGTCGCCGCGACGAGCAGGACCGCGCCTACCGCGATGGCTTTCGATGCCTCACCGAACATCGGCTACGGCGACATCACCGGCGTCGTCCCTGGCGCCTCGTAGGAACCGCCTCCGCTGGAGGACCCGCTGCCGTAGGACCCGCTTCCGCTCGACGGCGCCTCGATCACGGGCGCAGGTGCGACCGGTGCGACGGGTGCCGCAGGCGCGACGGGCGCGACCGGAGCCACGGGTGCCACAGGAGCGGCAGGCGCAACCGGGGCTACCGGTGCGACGGGTGCCGCAGGGGCGACGGGCGCCACCGGCGCGACCGGCGATGCGGGAACGACGGGTGCGACGGGCGCAGGTGCCACCGGCGACGCGGGCTTCGGCTGCACCGGCGCGAGCGCAGGCTGGCTGAAGGTCTCCGGGTCGGGCTCGGGCTTGGGTTCGGGCTTCGGCTCGGGTTTGGGTTCCGGCTTCGGCTCGGGCGCGGGCGACGACGTGGACGTCGAGGTGGAGGTCGACGTGGAAGTGGACGTCGACGTTGACGTGGATGTCGAGGTCGACGTGGATGTCGTCGTCGTCGGGCTCGTCGTCGTGGTCGTCGGCGACGTGGTCGTCGTCGTGTACGTCGGGAACGGCAGCCACGACGGCACGGGGAACGGATTCCACGGGGGGATCACGTCCGGCGGAACCGGCACCCCGGGCACTTGCGGCACCGGGATACCGGGCACCTGGCCCGGCTGCACTGCGGGCGGAGCCACCGGCACGTTGTTGATCACCGGGCCCTGCTGGGTCTGGACGATACGAGGCCTCGCCGGAGCCGCCGGCTGCGGCGAGACGAGCGCCGCGGGCAATGCCACCGGATCCGGCTCGTGCGGCAGTTGCGGAAGGTAGCGGCCCGGCACCGTCTCCGACTGGATGGCGGGCACCGGCTGCGCCTGCGCGTCGGCCGTGGGCCGGACATTGACCGCGACAGTGACGGCCAGCGTGGCGAAGCTGATCACCACGAACGCCATCGCGCTGCCCATGAGGACAGTCCTCGGCGGCGGAGGCGCGATCATCTCCGTGTACGGCGCCTCGTCGTCCTGCTCGGGGATGAACTCCTCGATGGAGTCGGCGGGCATCTCGTAGTAGTCGGGCTCTTCTTGCGAGTACGCGAGCAACGGGCCGACCTGGCCGGGCTCGGTGGCGGCCGCCATCTGTGTCGCGTCCGCGGCGGCGGGGGCCATGGCCGTCGCGTCGCCTGCAGCGGGCGCCATCTGCGTCGCATCGCCCGCAGCCGGTGCCATCTGCGTCGCGTCGGCGGCGGCAGGTGCCATCTGCGTCGCATCCGAAGCGGCGAGCCCCATGGCCGTCGCCGGGCCCGCGGCGGCGAACCCGGAGCGGTCCACCGTATCCGCGGCACCCCTCGCGATCGCGAAGCCGGGATCCGGCGGGACCTGCACCGGGTTCGTCGAACTCAGTTCGGCGGCAATCGAATCGAGGTCGAGCCGCTGACCCACCAACATGACCGAGGTGCTCGCCTCCGGCCACTGCTGCAACACGGTGGCGCAGGCGACGGCCGCACCGGCGGAACCGATGGGCAGCGACGCGAGCACCGACGTCGACTCCGCGTCGGTGTTGAGAACGGCCAGCGAGACGGTGTCGTCGTCGGCCAGAAGCAGCGCGGCATCGGCGCCGACCTTGTGGGCGAGCGCCGCGGCGGCCTCGGCTTCGGTGACGACCTCGACGTTCCGCACGCCCGCGTTCGACACGGTCTGGCGCAATGTCTCGGCCTGCGACGGGTCGGGAAGGCAGATCCTCGTCGCCGCGACCCGGTTGCCCGACTCGGCGACGGCCCGGTAGGTACCGATGATGGTGTCGGCGAGATCGGTCGTCGGGTCGTCCTCGACCAGGTCGAGCGCGTACTGATCGAGCACCGCCGCGTCCGACGCCGACGTGTCCACCATCGCCAGGCGGGCCACTCGTCCGGTGACCGCAACCCCGAGGACTACGTCCACCGGTTCACCCTCGCCTTTCTCTTCTTCATACGACCGTCCCAAAACTACCGCACAGGTTTGCGAGTCCTCGGCCGTCGCACCGCCACCTAAACTGCTCGTGCGCGCCCATGAAAATGGCACGCTTGAGTGGCAGCGACCGAGTTTCACTTCCGAAAGGAAATCGTCCCGTGAGCGACCAGCGTTACGACGCATCGGAGACCGCCGTCGTCGCTACCAGTGCCGCCGCCGTCGTCGGCAGGTCGCCGCGCGTGGGCTACGTCCCCGTGCGCGCCAACCGGGTGCGTGACGGGGTCGCGATCGCACTGCTCGTCGTCGCGTTGCTGCTGCCGTGGAACCTCGACTTCGGCCTCGGCGTGCCCGGCAGCGACGGCTCGCTGTTCCTGCTCGTGATCGTCGTGACGGTGCTCGCCATCCTCGCCGCGCTGATGCCGCACGTCGGACCGTTCCGGCTCACCGCCGCCGACGAGAATGTGCGCCGCACCAGTCGGGTCCGCCTGCTTCTCGGCATCCCCTACTACGTCATCGCCGCCGGCTTCGTCCTGTATCAGATCAGGGAGACCTGGAACAACGGCGGAACGGGGCTCGTCGCGCCCGGTGTCGGGCCGGGCCTGCTGCTGGGCCTCGGCGGTGCAGCGTTGGCGTCGCAGCCGCCGATCACCAGCGTCACGCTCGAGGACAACGGCTTTCGCCGCTCGTATGCCGCTGCGCGCACGCTCGGCGTGCTCTCGATCGTGCTGGCGACGCTGTCGGTCGCCTTCAACCTGTACTGGCGGCTGCGTTACCTGTTCCTGTCCAACGAGGGGTTCAGCAGCCAGGACGTCGCCGTCATCATCACCACCCTGCTCTACGGCGCGGCGGCGATGATCGCGTTGGTCATCGCATCGCGCTGGCTCATCGAGCGGACAGCCGCCGCGCGCCTGGCCACCACGGCGCTGGGCGCGTCGGGCGCGCTGGCCGCGACGCTGGTGTGGCTGCTGCCGATCGGCCGCGACGTCGACGCCTTCCACGGCATCGCCGAGAACACCTCGACGGCCGCTGTCGGGTACGAGGGATACCTGTTCTGGGCGGCCGCGGCCGCACTCGTCGCGCCGACCACGCTCTACGCCATCTTCCTGATCAAGCCGCCGACCCTGGGCGCCTATCGCGTGGCCGCGGAGAAGTGCCTGACGCTCATCGCGTTCTGGGCGTTCTCCGCCGCAGGCCTGCGTGTCGTCGACTATGTGATCGCCTGGTCGCTGGACCTCCCCAAGGCCCTGTACGACACCGTCGCGATGACGGCGTTCAACGTCGTCACCGGCTTCATCGCGCGCTGGCTGCACCGCCAACTGGTCCGCGGCGAATCCGCGTTGACGGTCATCGCGGCGTTCAGCGGGCTGCTGTTCGTGTTCACGGTCGCCAACCTTGCGATCGGCGTGGCGCTCGCGCCGCGGTACGCCGAGCCGTCGCCGACTACGTTCTACGGCAACAACCTCGCCCAGCAGATCACCAGCACGTTCGACGTCACCGTCTGCGCGCTGAGCTTCGCGGTACTGATCGCGATGTTGTTCACCGGCCCGCTGGCGGCTTGGGTGATCCGTCGCCGCGAGACTGCGCCGGCGCCGGCTGCAGCGCAGTTGTCGGGACCGGAGCCGTTCGCGCCGCCGACGCTGGCGCGATCCTCCCAGCCGACGTCGCAGCCGATATCGCAGCCTGTGTCTCAGCCGTCGTCCTTGCCGAGAATTGTTCGGCTGAAAGAGGATTCGACGACGGTGTTGCCTGCGGAAACCGCCGACCCGACGGCCGCGCTGCGGATCCGGCGTCGCGAGCGGTCGTCGGAGCCGACGATCGGGTTGTCGACGCCGCCGCCGACCAACGACTGACCCCCGCCTGACCCCCGCGCGCGAGGACCCACCCCGCACAGCGACGACCATTAGCCTTGCGGCGTGCACGACTCACTGTGGAACGCCGCGACCCGACACCCGTTCCTCGACGCGGTGCGCGACGGCACCATCTCCGACGCGGCGTTCGACCGCTGGCTGGTGCAGGACGCGATCTTCGTCGCCGACCTGCTGACGTTCCAGGCGCGCCTCCTCGCGCGGGCGCCCCGCACAGCGCAGGCAGTGGTGTGCGGCGGCTGCACGGCTCTGGTCGACGAACTCGACTGGTTCGAGAAGCAGGCCGCCCGCCGCGGACTCGACATGACCGCGCCCGCGCTGCCCGCGACGCTCGCCTACCGCGTGCTGCTGCAGCGCCTCGATGCGACGCCGTACGACGCGGCGGTGACGGCGCTGTGGGTGATCGAGCGGGTGTACCTGCTGGCGTGGAGCTCGGCGAAGTCGGAGAGCACGCCGTTCGGCGAGTTCATCGAGCACTGGTCGACACCGGAGTTCGCCGACTACGTCGCGGCGCTCGGCGAGCTGGCCTCCCCCGACGTGTACGACGAACTCGTCGGCGACGTGCTCTCGCACGAGGTGGGGTTCTGGAGCATGGCGCTGTCAGTCGACTGAAACCGACGCCTCGTCAGATGTCGAGGCGCGACTCCTCGAGGTCGAGCTCGCGCTGCAACCGGTTCATCGTCTCGTTCGACACCTTGCCCTCACCACGCAGCTCCAACAGCGCGTCGCGCTGCGCGCACAGCACGCTGCGCACCATCCGCTGATAGGCCTGCGAGCGATCCTCGTAGCCGTCGTCTTCGATCTTTCCCGCCCGCGCGGCCAGCCGTTGCTCACGGAACTCGTACAGTCCACGCAACCGTTCGATGGAGTCGTCCCGCGTCCAGTCTTCGTCGGCCAACGTGTCGATGTGCTCGAGCGCCGCCTTCGTCGCTGCGAGCCTCGCCTGCGTCTCCTCCTCGTCTTCGGTGTCACCGTCGGACACACCGGTCATCTTGATCACCGACGGAAGTGACAGCCCCTGGGCGACGAGCGTCACGAGGATGACGACGAAGGTGAGGAAGATGATCAGATCGCGTTGCGGGAACGGCTGGCCCGCCGCGGTCGCCGCGGGAATGGCCAACGCGACGGCAAGTGACACGGCACCGCGCATGCCGCTCCACGCGATCACCAACCTGCCTGCCGCGTCGACGCGGTGCTGACGCTGCACGTCGCGTCGGTCGACCAGTCGGATCAGATACGGCACCGTGAAGAACCAGACGAACCTGCTGCCGATCACCACGCCCACGACGGCCGCGGCATAGCCGACGACCGCCGCTGGTGAATAGGCGTCGAGACCCTCGACCACCGCGCGCAGCTGAAGACCGATCAGGACAAACAGGATCGCGTTGACGAGGAAGTCGACGATGTCCCAGACGAAGAAACCCTGCAACCGCGGCTGCACCGTCAGCACGCGCGAGCCGCGCACGGCCATGTACAGCCCGGCCACGACTGTGGCGATGACGCCCGACACCCCGACTTCGTCCGCGGGCAGGAAGGCCGCGTATCCGGTGAGCAGTGAGATCGCAATGTTCACCTGCGGGTCGTCGGTCCGCGCGCGGATGCGCGCCGCGAGCCATCCGACCGCCAGCCCGATCGCCGCGCCACCCAGGAGTCCGAGCAGGAATTTGAGCCCGGCGTCGACGAGTGAGAACGTCCCTGCCACGACGGCGGCGACCGCGACGCGGTAGGCCACCAGCGCGGTCGCGTCGTTGAACAGACCCTCGCCCTCGATGGCGCTGACGAGGCGCCGCGGCGCGCCGAGACGCCGCAGGATCGTCGACGCCGCCACGGGATCGGTCGGCGACACGATCGCTCCCAGGACGAATGCGGCTTGCCACGACATGCCCGGAATCACGGAATGCGCGACGCACGCCACCGCGGCCATGGTGGCGAGCACCAGCGCCACGGAGCTCATCGTCAGTGCGCGCAGCCCGGCCCGAAAGTCGTTGAAATTGCTGAAGAACGCCGACTTGTACAGCAGCGGTGGCAGGAAGACGACCAGCACGATCTCGGGATCGAGTTCGACCTGCGGGAGGCCGGGGATGAAGCCGAAGAGCGCGCCGCCGATGACCAGGACGATCGGATAGGGAACCGACAGCCGCGACGCCAGCACGCTGAGTCCGACGACCGCAACCACGACCGCTGCGATCAGCACCTCGGCGTGTCCCACCTCCGAATCGTCTCAGCCCGGCGCGTATCGCGCCTGTCAGTCGGCTGACGGCAGCTGACGCTGACCGGCCGCGCTCCGGATCTCCGGTTGCGTCTGCGGCTGATCGATTCGCGACGACGTCGTCCGCGTGACGGGAGTCGCCTCGACCCACTGCTCGTCGGACTCGGCCGTCTCCTCCGACGTCACGCTGACCCGGTGTGTGCGCCGGAGGCTGAAGTGGATCTCCTCGGTCTCCTCGAACACCTGGCGCGCGGCGCGCAGCGGGCGGGTGGTCGTGTCGATCGCGCTCGCCACGATCGGCGGGACGAACGGACGGATCCACCGCGTCGCGGCCTTCGCGACGTCGGGCACCGCGGGGATCAGCCCGCGCTTGTCCTCCTCGACAACCGCAGGCAGGTTCTCGTCGACGACCTCGGCGGGCGGCAACTCCGCGACGGGTTTCTCGACCCGTTCCGATGTCACCTGCACAGGCGCTTCGATGGCCGCGGCGACGCGGCGCCGCTGCTGCTCGCGCTCGATCTCGTTCTGCACCTCGATCTCGATGCGCGCGTTCGCCAGCTCCTGCTCGGCCTTCATCGTCTCGATGGCGGCGCGCACCTCGGCCCGCTTCACCGCGATCGCGGTGTCGGCCTCCAGGTCCGCCCGCTCCTGCGTCGCCCGGGCGGCCGCGCGGCGGTCCTCGGTCGTCTTCGCCCGCGACAGCCGAAGCAGAAGCGGGAACAGGAACGCTACGATGAACAACCCGGTCAGCAGCGCACGCAACACGATCGCGCCCGCGCGCTCGAGCGTGGCGGAGTTCATCGCCAGCCACCGCGCGCCGAAGCCGCGGTCGGCGGTCGCCGTTGCCGCATCACGCGCCTGCGAAACCCTCTGCTGCTCGTCGGCGATCGTCGCATCCAACGACGGCGCCAGCCGGTCACGCTCGGCGACCGCCTTGTCGAGCTCCCGCTGACTGTCCGCGAGAAAGCCGTTGGCCGTGCGGTTTTCGGGCCCCGCGCCGGGCAGTCCGGTGATGTGAGTCTGCGGGCAGGCCGGCGACGGGTTGAACTCGCAGCGCGCGACCACCAGTGCCTCATCGCGGCGGCGGCTCGCGTCGACGACGGCCGCGTCCAGCGCGGAGCGCGCCTGCCGCGTCCGCTCCAGATCGGCCGACGCGGTCACGACAGCAGGCGCCGACGACGCCGTCCGCGCGGCCTGTTCGTCGAGCCTGCGTTCGCTCGATCCCGCGAAGACCAGCATCGCGACGAGCTCACCCGCGACCACACCCATGACCACCGCGGCGATCGCATACGCCACGGCTCGCGGCCACGCGACAGCGGCACTGCAAGATTTGGTGGACATCAACACTCCAAAAGCCGAGTTATGTTGGGACGCGGCGGAAACGGCACGCCAGCGTGTTGTTGGCCTCATGATCTCACAGCGGCATACGCCACCGCACATCGTGAGATTCCAGCGAAGATCCCCCGCGTCGAGTTAACTGGCACACAGTATTGGGGGAGAACGCGAACAAGGGGAGGTGCCCGGTGCTGACTCGAGTGATCGGCCTGACAGCAACACTCGCAGCGGTCGCAGCCACCGCCGGCTGCGGATTGACGGGCGAGGAGCCCAGCGAGCCGTCACAGAAGGCCGGCAAGATCACCATCGGCGACAAGACCCGGCAGACGCAGAACATCGCATGCAGCCAGACCGAGTGGGCGCTGACCATCGACGCGAACGCCGACCCGGCACGTGCCCACGTCTTCCTGCAGTTGGGCGGCGAGAAGCCGCTCGTGCGGTCGGTCAGCATCGAGAACCTCGACGGTCTCAGCGGGGTCTCCGGGGGCGTCGTCGGCAAGGCCGAGGCCAGGCTCGACAACAGGAGCAGCTACACGGTCACCGGCACCGCCCGCGTCACCGACCCCGCGCGCCCGGCGCAGACCACCGACATGCCGTTCAGCATCACCGCGCCCTGCTGACACGCCACCGGACTCCACCCGTGCCGACCACTGCGCGCGCCGATGGCCAACCCCGGTACGTATCGGGTGTCGCCGCCACGATGACCGTCGTCGCGATGGGCCTGGGCTACGCGATCTCCATCGGCGACCCCACCGTGTTGTCGGCCAACCTCCAGGTGGTCACCGCCGGTCTGCACATCACCGGGACGACCGCCACATTCGTTGCCAGCATCGCGACCCTCACGATGGCCGCCGCGGTCCTGTCCGCAGGCGCGCTCGGCGACCTCTACGGGATGCGCCGCATGTACCTCATCGGGCTGGGCGGCGCGATCGTCTTCAGCGCGCTCGCCGCGGCGGCCCCCGTCCCCGCCGTGTTGATGATCGCGCGCGCGGGTGTCGGCATCACGCTGGCGTTCCTGATCGGCCTGTCGCTCGCGCTCACCAACGCCGTCTTCCCTCCCGGTCGCCGCGCGGCGGCGATCGCGGCCTATTTCGGCGTCGGCTATGCCGTCGCCACCCCGCTGCCCGCGCTCGGCGGTGTGCTGGCGCACGCGATCGGTTGGCGGGCATGCTTTTTCGTGGTGCCGGTCATCGCCGCCATCGGGCTGGCCATCACGTGGCGGTTCGTCCCCGAGACGCTGCCCGCCGCCCGTCGGCTCGACCTGCCCGGCCTTGCGCTGTTCGCGGTCGCGCTGCTCGGCATCATCTTCGGCGCGTCCCGCATGGAGACCGGGATCGACGCGACGGGCCTGGGGTCGGTCGCGATCGGGCTCGCCGCGGGCGTCGCGTTCGTGGTGCACGAGCATCGCAGCTCCTGCCCCGCGCTGGACATGCGGGTGTTCCGGTCCAGCCGGTTCAACGCCGCCGTCACCGCGGGCGTGGTGTTCAACATCGTGCTCGGCGGGTCGATGGTTCTGCTGGCGTTCTACCTCGTCACGATCCGCCGGGAGTCCCACGAGCTGTTCGGACTCCTGCTCATCCCCGCCACAGCGATGGCGGCGCTGGCCGCTTTCGCCGCCGGTCCCGCCGCCAACCGCTTCGGCACCCGCACGGTCCTCATCACCGGGCTCGTCCTGATGTTCGGCGGGCTGATGGTGCTGAGGAACTTCGACCTCGACACGTCGCGCCCGACGGTCTTCGTCACCACCGCGCTCATCGTCGTCGGCGGCGCGCTCGTCACCACCCCGCAGGCGACGATCATGATGAGCAGCGCACCCGACGAACTCGGCGGCTCGATCTCGGCGGTGAAGAGCGCCGTCAACGAAGGTGGCTACTCACTCGGGCCCGCCCTGTTCGCGCTCGTCGGCATCAACCTGTTCCTCACCGACAGCGCCCACGACCTCTCGCAGGCCGGGATCACCCGCAGCGAAACCCGTCAGGCACTGCTCACCGCGCACAGCGGCCATCAGGCGCAGATGGTCAACCCCGAACAGGCCCGGCTGGTGATCGAGCAGGCGCCGCACAACGCCGTCGACGCGATCCACACGCTGGCCATGATCATGGCCGTCGGTCCCGTCGTCGCGATCGTGTTGGCGCTCTGGCTGATCAAACCCGCGGGGGCCGATTCATGAGGTGCGCCAGAAGCGGACCTTCTTCTTCCAGTGCTTCTCGTCGCCGTCGACGTCGGTCCACTCCTGCGACGAATAGCTGTAGAGCTGTTTGACGCCGGTGCGGATGACGTCGAGCCGTCCGTCGTCGTGTTTGATGTACGCGTCGCCGAAGCGCATGTACTTGTGCGTACCGCCGTCAGGGAGCGTAACGGTGACTGTCATGGTCGATGCCTCCAGTGCGCCGACCCGGTGCCGACAGTGAAGCGATTGGTTCGCCACCAATTCGCCCGAGACCTCGACCGTACGCCGATCTCGCGGATCAGGGGTCGGGGTGCTTCACCCGATCGACACCAGCTGATCGATAGAGTCCTTCGGCAGGTCGCCGTCGACGACCGCGGTGACCACGATCCGGTCCAAATTGATTGTGCCGTTGTGATTGTCGAGAAATGCCGTGTCCGCGGCATCGCGTCCGGTGGCGATGCGCACCAGCGTCTGCCGCGGCGCCAGCAGTGTCGCGTCGACCACCCGCCAGTGTCCCTCGACGTACGCCTCGGCCACGGCGTGGAAGTCCATCGGGTAGAGCCCGGGTGCGTACACCGACACGAGGCGCGCGGGCACGTTCACCGCGCGAAGCAACGCCACGACCAGATGCGCGTAGTCGCGGCAGACGCCTTCGCCGGCGAGCAGCGTGTCCGCCGCCCCGTCGATCGGGTCGCTCGAGCCGGGCACGTACTTCAGCCGCGTCCCCACCCACGACGACACCTTCTCCAGCAGTGTCGCCGAGTCGCCGTAGGTGCCGAATTCCGTTGCGGCGAAACCGAAGAACTTGTCCGCCTCCGCGTACCGGCTCGGACGGAGGTACAGCGACAGGTCGTAATCCGTCACGGGCGCCGGATCGGTCCTGCCGACGACCGTCGCGGCGTAGGCGACCTGGAGCTTGCCGGG
The DNA here is from genome assembly GCA_035279185.1 of Mycobacterium sp. GTDB lineage: Bacteria > Actinomycetota > Actinomycetes > Mycobacteriales > Mycobacteriaceae > Mycobacterium. The sequence goes on along the minus strand of DATEIG010000093.1, from coordinate 595 downwards.
CGACGCCTCCATCTTGTGGATCCGGTTGCCGTGCTCACCGCTGATCTCCTGGGCCTGCAGCGGCTTGCCGTCCAGAACGAACGACAGTGATTCCGACACCTCGGCGTGCGGATGCGGCGCGACGGCGATCTGGAACTCCAACGTCGTCGCCTCGACGATCTCGACGTCGAGTTCCACGCCGACCTCTCGTTTCATCGACGGATCATCGCACTGTCTCCCGATGCGCGCACGTCGTCATCTCAATGCCCGCCGTTCATCGACGAGTCGCCGGGCCGGAGAAAGGTACGCATCCGCCACGACTGGCCACGCCATGCCGGGCGCCAACCGGCGGGCTTCGGCCGCCATCGACCGGCGGCGGTCGAGGCGGTACACCGCACACAACTGCCGCATCGCAGCCGTGGACGTCACGACCATGCGACTCGCCGCCGCGGCGATCGTTTCGAATATCGCGCGTTCTTGTCGGGTGGGCGCCTTCGGAACCGTGTGTGCGATGACGATCGACGGCACCCGCGCACCACCGACGGCGACGAGCACGTCGTCGCTGTCGACGCCTCCTCGAGGCGCAACGTCATAGTGGATGACCGCGACGTCGCTG